>JBFHGF010000362.1:0-3668 GCA_041583335.1 Bacteriovoracaceae bacterium | reverse complement strand
AGATCTGATCGTTTTCCTGTTAAAAAACTCCACACATAAGGATTTGCTTTATTCTTACGTGCATATTTATGGAGAACTTCAGGGGTATCATAGTCTGGATCTACAGAAATCGATAGCAGGGCAACTTTTTGACCAAGTCCTTTCAATCTTTTCTGGGCGACCTTCATTCTCTCAATCAAACCAGGACAGGTTGTCGGGCAAGAAGTGAACATAAAAGAGGCCATGTAAATCTTCCCTTTTAGCTCTTTTGAGCCAAAAGGCTTATCAAAGCTATTTTTTAACTGAAACTCAGGGACTTTTGAAAGCCTTGGAAGTTCAGGTGGAAGTTCACGATTAACTGAGCGATAAGCTGGATAAGCAAATCCGAGGGCAATGAAAACAAGCCAGAAAAGCTTACTTGAAATAAGCTTTTCAAAAGCGCTTTCATTGCGAACGTATTTTACGGTATCCGTCATCATCGTTTAGTTACTTCTTAAGGTTTGAAAGAAACTCTGCTCTCTTTGCAGGGTTTTTCTTATATTCCATTAGGCTCTGAACATAGTAGGCCAAAGCCCAGATTTTATAATCTTCAGCGATTGTTTCTGACCATGCAGGCATAGTTGTTCCACCAACACCGGCTAAAAGTCTTAGATAGATATCTTCTACATTATTACCGCGAACACTTCTTAGGTTATGGTATGTAAAATCTGGAGGACGGATTCCATATCCATGCTCAGAAACCTGAAGTTTTACTTGGTAGAATGCTTCATCAAGCTCATCAACTCCATCACCAGTAAGTTCACGGTTGATTTGATCAAACTCTCCAAGACTTACATATCCCATGTGACATGCCTGACAGGCAGCTTCTACGTGATAGACTTTTTTCCCCATTTCGATGGCCTGCTCACGTCTCGCAACAGTGAAGGGGTCATTAAAATCTTCAGTTTTAAATTGTTTTCCAAGTTCTTTGTCCTTACCAATCCAAGTATCCGGAGCAAAAGTCTTGATATATTGCCAAACAGCTTCTTTTTGATCGTCTTTGAGATCCCAAGGAAGCATTGCTGTTCCATTGAGTCCGTGATCGAGGGTTTTA
This sequence comes from Bacteriovoracaceae bacterium, assembly GCA_041583335.1. Lineage (GTDB taxonomy): Bacteria > Bdellovibrionota > Bacteriovoracia > Bacteriovoracales > Bacteriovoracaceae. The sequence goes on along the minus strand of JBFHGF010000362.1, from coordinate 2,596 downwards.
TAAATAGCTTCATCATGAGGAAGTTCACCAGAAACAACATCACCAAACTTGATAATCCCAAGAGTGAAGTTACGTGGAGGTGTTTCTAACCCTTTTGCAGCAACGCCGTTACCATCTCCATTCACACCGTGACAGGCCATACAATATTCTTGGTAAATTTGCTTACCTTTATTCAATGTATGAGCAGGAACATACTTCCCACCGGCCATCACAACACCTTCTCTAAAGTCAGAAGGTTCACATCCTACTAGCATTGAAGTTAGTGCTACAAATGCAGCTAAATTGATTGAAAAACCAAAAAGTTTTTTCATAGTTATCCTCATAAATATTTAAAACACAAAAAGACTGAAATACATTATTACCCAAATGATCCCTAGAAAGTGCCAGTATATCCCTACATTCTTAACCCAGAGAGAACTTGAATCTGCTGTTCTCTTACCGGTCAGTGTTGGAATTAGAGTGGCCAATGCAGCAATACCACCCACAACGTGAGCAGCATGAATCCATGTGAAACCATAGATCATCGAAGCAAAAATCCCAGAGTTAACAAAAAGACCATTTTTCTTGAGTGAAAACCACAACCAAGATTGAACGGCCATAAAAACTACTCCTAGCATTACAGTCGCTCCGTAGAATAAGTTGAACTTCTTCGCATTATTCTGAACAAAACTTCCCTCTGCCATAAAGTAGGTCAATGAACTTAATAAGATTAAAACTGTACTTGTGGTTGGAATACCAAGATCCACTCTTTGCATGCCCATGGGAGGCCATACGTCTGAAGTGAAACGGTATGAAAAGTATCCAAGCATTAGAGTGGCAAAGACCATTGAAAACGAGACCATTAGCATGGTCATAGCAATTGATGAGCTAAAGGCCTTGCGCTTTAGCTCAATCTTTTGTGCATTCAATTGCTGGTTCAATGTAACTGTCGTTGCCATTACTATCTATCTACTCCAACTAAACAAGTTCTTCAGTTTGGTATTGGAAATCACGCCCGTTAGTAAGGGCTGGGTTTCCGTACTCATGTGGTCCACATATAACCACGGGAATTTCTTTAAAGTTAAAGTGAGGAGCTGGAGAAGGAATTGTCCACTCTAAAGTTCCTACTTCCCAAGGGTTTGCAGTAGCTTTCTCTTTTTTGAAGAAAATGGCATATACAAAGTTAACCACGAAGATAATTTGTGAAAGACCCATCAAGATCGCTGACCATGTGATGAAAGTATTCAATGGAATTAGCTTTTGAGTAAACTCGTAGATAAATGGGTTGTAGATTCTTCTGTGCATCCCACCGTATCCAACAAGCATCATCCCAAAGAAAACACCGTTTAGACCCATCATAGTTAGCCAAAAGTGAATTTTTCCCCAGAACTCATTAAGCATAGTTCCGAACATCTTAGGCATCCAGAAATAGATAGCTGCGAATCCACCAAGAAGTACGGAAGCGGCCATCGTGTAATGGAAGTGCCCTACTACAAAGTATGTATCGTGAAGGTAAAGGTCAGTTGTTACTGTCGCTAGATATAGACCGGTTAGACCACCAAGACCAAATACAAATACAACACCCAATGAGAAAAGCATTGGAGTATGGAAGCGGATAGATCCTTTCCAAAGAGTCCCTAGCCAGTTAGCAAAGAAGATTGCTGATGGAATAGAGATAGTCATTGTTAGGGTCATGAATGTTTGTGTCAGAAGGGGTGACATCTGAGTCGTGAACATATGGTGACCATATACAACGGTTGAAAGGATAGTAATCGCTGTCATGGAAAGTGCTGTTGCACGTGAAGCGAAGGCCGGCTTTCTTGCAAAGAAGGAAAGAAGGTCAGATACAATCCCCCAAGCAGGAAGGATAAGAATATAAACTTCAGGGTGACCAAAGATCCAAAAAACGTGTTGGAAAAGTACCGGATCCCCTGTTCCCGTTGTTGCAGCTGCACCAGCGAGGAAGAAAGTTGTTCCAAATACACGGTCAAAAATAAGAAGCATAACACCTGAACCAAGAACAGGAAGAAAGATGGCGTTAAGAATGGCCGTCAATCCAAGTCCCCAGATAGTTAGAGGCATATCAAAGTATCCCATTCCTGGAGCTCTTAGGGTGATGATCGTCGTGATGTAGTTAACTGCACCCATAATCGAAGAAACACCGAGAACAAAGATGGCCAATGACCAAAGGGTCTGACCAACACCAGGAGATCCAATGAGTGTTGAAAGGGTTGGATAGGAAGTCCAACCACCGGCAGCGGCCCCAAGTGGAGTAAAGAGAGATCCGAGTAGAATCACACCAGAAAGAGCAGCAAGATGGAAACTCAACATATTAAGGAGAGGAAATGCCATATCTCTTGCCCCAATCATAAGCGGGATACAAAAGTTACCAAAAGCTCCAATTAGAATCGGAGTAATGGCATAGAAAATCATGATTGTACCGTGCATAGTAAAAAGCATGGCATAAGTGTCAGGCGGAACGGCTCCTCCACTCTCGGGAAAGAGAAAGTGACCGATCACTGGAAATGCTTGTCCTGGGAAAGCAAGAGTCCAACGAATCATGAGGGCCATTAGTCCACCGACTAATAGAAAAAAGATTCCGTACCAAAGAAATTGT
>JBFHGF010000361.1:0-3669 GCA_041583335.1 Bacteriovoracaceae bacterium | reverse complement strand
TTCTTCAATAACATCACCAAAGAACATTCTTTTGAACATCCAAAGTAGGTAAGCTGCACCAAGAAGAAGACCAAGTAGTGCAATTAGAGTAATGGTTGTAAATCTCTCGTAAATTCCTAAGAAAATTAGAGCTTCAGAGATGAACCCTGATAGTCCTGGTAGTCCCATTGAAGCAAACATCGCGATAATGAAAATGATTGAGAATTTTGGTAGTTGAGTATAAAGACCACCGAAACCTTTTGAACCATCTGGACGAACAATCCATCTGTGGTGTGATCTTTCATAGAGAACACCAATCATAAGGAACATCATAGCTGTTGATGTACCGTGGTTAAACATCTGAAGAACAGCTCCATTCACACCAGTTACTGTAAGGGCCGCAAGACCAAGCATTACAAATCCCATGTGAGATACTGAAGAATATGCAACGAGTTTCTTAACGTCAGTTTGGGCCATCGCACAGAAAGCACCATAAATTACGTTAATAAGACCTAGCCATGCAATCCCGTCACTGAAGTATACCGTTGCCTCAGGAAAGATTGGGAAAGCGATTCTTAGGAATCCATATGTACCCATTTTAAGAAGAACACCGGCAAGGATTACTGAAATCGCAGTAGGTGCCTGAACGTGAGCATGGGGTAGCCATGTATGGAATGGGAAAACAGGAACTTTAATAGCAAAACCGATAAAGAGAAATACGAAGAATAGTTTTGCAAAGCTAAAGGTTGCTCCAAAAATCGTCAGACTAAGATCTGAGAAGTGGCCACCTTGTAGTGCGAGAATATCGAAGCTATCAACACCTTTTCCTGATGCATAATAAAGAGCAACCATACCAACAAGCATCAAGATTGATCCAAAGAATGTATAGAGGAAGAACTTAACCGCAGCGTACTCTCTGTTTTCTCCACCCCAAATACCAATAAGGAAGAACATTGGAATAAGCATGACTTCCCAGTAAACATAGAAGAGGAAGAAGTCTAGCGCAAGAAATACTCCAAATACTGTTGATTGAAGGAAGAGGAAAAGTGCGAAGTAGGCCTTAACTTGTTTTGATACAGTCCATGAGGAAAGTACACAAAGCATGAAAAGAAGTCCTGTTAACACAATCATTGGTAGTGAAATACCATCAACCCCAAGCTTATAAAAAATATTGAAGCTTGGAATCCAAGGAACGCTGATATTAAAAGGTACCTGCATTCCTGGTACAGTTGTGTCGAATTTTGCGTATAGAACTAATGTCAGTGCAAAAGTAACAGCAGTGTTAATGAGTGACCATACGCGAATTACAGTTTCTTTAGACTTAGGAATAAATAAAATTCCCAATACTCCAAGAAACGGCATCCAAAGTATCCAATTCAGTAGTTGTGACGAAGCATGCACGGATCTTCTCCTTTAATATCTCTTATCAAAAGTTTTATATATTTAATGTCCAAATATAACCAGCTAAAACCAAGAAAATCATAATAAAATAGAACTGTATTTTACCTGATTGAATGGTCCTTAAAATTACGTTGAAAAAGCGAATACTGTCTCCTGTCCCATCTACTAAAGCAGTATCAACAATTAAGTTATCAACCCACTTGGCAACAGTGAACAGAGCACGGTTTACTTTTTCCCAACCATCAATTGCGTATCTGTCATAAAGACCCATATCGATAAAGGCCAACAGATTATTGAGTGGTAGCAGTCCTCTTTGAATAACTCCTTTAATGTAGAAGTCATCCATATAGTATTTATTTTGAAGAGCGCGGTACCATTTAGAGAAAGTCGAAACCCAAAAACCAGGATTCCATGATCTCCAAAAATACATCATTGCTGCAATGAATACCCCAGAGAAGGCAATCACGATTGAAGCTAGTGCTCCAATATGGTGTACATGATGTACGTGGTGAGCCTCTTCTTCGGTCATTCCATGGTTTGCATCATAGTGAGAAGTTTCAAACTGCTCAGAAGATTTCTCAGTTGTAAAACCAAACGCTTGCTTTTCTCTGTGAGTAAAGTGCTCTACATGTGGCTTTTCAATAAGGGTTTGGAACCACTCGTATTTCTTATCTGCTACTTTAATAAGGCCTTGTCCCGTGAGTGAGCCTGAAAAGAAAACACCAAAAGTGAAGAGGGCAAGAATAAGTAGTGGAATATTTCTATTCCAGCTTAATTTTTCTTTATGAGTATGGTCGTAAAGCTCTTTATCTCTTGGCTCACCAAAGAAAGTTAAGAACATCATTCTGAACATATAGAAAGCAGTAAGGAAAGCACCTACAAACCCAAGAACAGCGGGCACCCAGTATTTTGCATCATGAGTTGCCGCAACTAGAGCATCTCCAAGAATTCTATCTTTTGATACAAATCCTGAGAAGAATGGAATCCCTGCAATGGCAAAGGTACAAAATAACATTGCTAGAAATGTGAATGGCATTTTAGCTCTCAACCCACCCATTCTTGGCATCTCTTGTACGTGAGCATGAGTATGATGATCATGTAGAGAATGAATTACTGAACCAGCACTTAAGAATAGACACGCCTTGAAAACAGCGTGAGTAATTAAGTGCATGAAAGCTGCATTATAAGACCCTACACCAACACCAAGAACCATGTAGCCAAGTTGTGAAATCGTTGAGTAAGCAAGTACTGCTTTAATATCCGTTTGTACAAGGGCGATCGTCGCAGCACCAAAGGCCGTGATCCCACCGATGCAGGCGATAAAATAAGTAAGGTGTCCAGCTTCCATTAAGGGGTAGCATCTTAGTGAAAGATAAACCCCAGCTGCAACCATTGTCGCTGCGTGAATAAGCGCCGAACAAGGAGTTGGTCCAAACATCGCATCAGGTAGCCATACTTGAAGTGGAAACTGAGCAGATTTACCAATGGTTCCCATAAAGATAGATAGACCTGCAACAGTTGCCAGCGATGCTCCAAGAACATATTGTCCATCAAAAGCTCCATTGGCCAGAGCAGCATAAAGATCTACAAAAGACACACTTCCTACAACTGACCAAATGGCCAGAATACCGAAGAGAAAGAAAACATCTCCCACTCTTGTAGTCATGAAGGCCTTCAGCGAAGCGTTTCCTGCACCTTCTTTCTCATAGTAGAAACCAATAAGAGAGTAAGAGCAAAATCCCATAAGTTCCCAGAAAATAAATACTGAAAGTAAGTTTTCTGAAAGAACCAAACCAAGCATGGCACTAGAGAAGAGAGATACATACACAAAGAAGCGTCCATAACGGGCATCTTCTTTCATATAATAGGTTGAGAAAATATGAATAAGTGCAGCAACACCTGTAACCATGAACAGCATTGTTGCTGTCATATTATCGATGTAGATACCCATATCAATTTTGAATGGGTAATTTCCGTAGCTCAGATCAAACCATGTGAATGTTTTATGAATGAAGTAGTCAGATGAGAATACATTTAAGAAATCAAAGAAGATTCTTGATGCAAAGAAAAATGATCCCAATATTGCTGCGCAACTTATAAAAACTGCAAGTTTTGTAAACTTCTTTACGATAAATGCGTTAAGCACAAAAGCAAAGAAAGGGAGTAAAACGATGGGAGCTACAGTACTAATTGTATAATCCATTCTTTAATCCTTAAGCCTGTAATTGTGTTGCATCATCAATATGAACACTTTCTTTTAGTTGGAAAAATCTAATAACGATCGCGAGC
>JBFHGF010000360.1:0-3674 GCA_041583335.1 Bacteriovoracaceae bacterium | reverse complement strand
TGTAATAAAAAAAATAATTTAATTGTATCAGTGTCATATGATATATTTATCGTAAAAATATAGAGTTACGGAGGATCATAATGGACTATTGGGAAGGAGAGACATTCACAACCCTAAAATTCCTATCGCTAGCATCTTGTGAGTTTATTGATTGCCACTTCGTTAATCTTGATCTCTCTGATCAAAGCTCTAAAAATACCAAGTTTATAGAATGTTCATTTCATCAGTGTAATCTCTCTGGGGTTGATCTCCTCAATGGGGTGTTTAGAAATGTCATTTTTAGTGAATGTAAGATGATTGGACTTAACTGGAGTAATTGTCAGAATTTATCTCTCTTGGAAATTAAGAACTCTCTACTCGATTTTTGTGTTTTCCAAGAACTTGATCTTTCTCACTGTACCTTTGAAAACAGTAGTATTAAGGATGCTGATTTTTCACAAAGTAAGCTTGTTGGAGCGAGCTTTGCGCAATCACACTTGAGGGCAACATCTTTTAATGGATGTGACTTAAGTGAAGCTGATTTTAGAGGGGCGAGTGAATATTCTATTGATCCTCATTTCACTAAAATCAGGAAAGCAAAATTCTCTATGCCGGAAGCCATGACCTTATTGGAACACTACGAGATTGTGATTGATTAATTTTGGTAATCTTGATCTATGCCAAAGTCTATATAAAGCTTTAATTTACTGTAAGTCATGTCTTGATATGATCAAAATTAAGGTTTTACCAGTGCTAGGGGGATGGGCATTTTAAACCATTTCTCCAGAACACTCTATGCTTATTGGATGAAGAAACTCAAACGACCACTCAACTCCCTAGTGCAAACTCCTTTTGTATTGATAAAATCTTCCCTTTATATTGTGGCCACCAAAGATATTTCTGATGAAGAGATTGCCCAATGGCAAAAGAGTTTAGACAAAGTAAAGGCCTCGAAAGAATTTAAAGAAATCACTAACAAATATTCCCAATAGGGTTCATAATTAAACCTATGATGAAGGTTTATACCCTAAGCATATTCTTCTTTTTATCTGTACTGACTTTGTCGGTCACTCAGCGTTTCTCCCTTTCAGTGGAGACTCGTACTCTTTCGCTGGAAAAGAGCGGGGTTTATAAATTTAATACACGTATATCTCCTTCAAGCTTTAAACGATTTTCTCGGCTTGATGTCATTCCTCTCTTTGGAGTTGTTCAGTTCTACTTCTTTTCTCTCCCTTCTCTGGCCAAAAGATTTATTGCCGCTCTTAACTTTTTTGAAATATATTCCAGTCATAGATCAGGCCTGAGCCCACCTCTTGAACTTTAGTTCAGAAAGTTTGGCCTCCCTTTGAGGAGTGCCACTTCTTATTAAGTCAAAATATTTAGAAAAGAGAAAAAATGGAACAATTTTTAAATAACCTACTTTTAGTGGGCTCAGTTATCGTTTTGACGAGTGTCCTCTTGAGTAAGCCCTCTGAGCGCTTTGGACTGCCGATCCTTGTTATTTTCCTATTCATCGGTATCGTGGCCGGTAGTGAAGGTCTAGGTGGTATCCACTTTGAAAATTATGAACTCACTCACTCCTTAAGTATCATTGCGCTTTGTTTGATTATTTTCTCTGGGGCAATTGAAACAAAGGTCTCTGATATCAAAGAGAGCTTCTGGAGAGGAGTTTCTCTGTCCTCTTTTGGAGTTGTAATTACAACTGTTCTCGTAGGACATTTTGTGAAATTACTAACCAATTTTAGTCTCTTAGAGTCTTATCTTATGGGGGCGATTCTCTCGGCGACAGATGCGGCGGCCGTCTTTGCTGCCTTTAAGTCAAGGGACTCTCAGGTGACGGCCAAAACGAAAAGCCTCCTAAAGTTTGAATCAGGAAGTAATGATCCTATGGCCTACTTTCTTGTGACCGTGATCTTAGGCTTAATGGATTTAAATCATACTCAAGAGCTTAGTGATATAGGAGTGGGTCTCATCTTGAATCCATTAGTTGGCCTGATGGTGGGTTGGTTAGTTGCTAAGAGTTTTATCTATTTAAATAACAGAATTAACCTAGAACAAATTGGTCTCTATCCCGCTCTGACCCTTTCTTTTATTTTTTTTAGCTACTCTTTGAGTACTTACTTCCATGGCAATGGTTTTCTCTGTGTTTATGTATTTGGTCTTGTGGTCAGTAGTAAGAAGATTCTCCATCGCTCTCTACTTTATATTTTCTATGATGGAGTAAGCTGGCTTTCTCAAATAGGCCTTTTTGTCATGCTAGGTCTGCTGGTATTTCCAAGTCGAATTGTTAAGGTTTCTTCTTCCGGAATTTTAGTCGCCCTCTTTCTCATTTTTATTGCTAGGCCAGTGACCATTTTCATTTGCTTGGCCTTTAGTAAATTCTCCTTTAAAGAGAAACTCTTCGTTTCTTGGGCCGGGCTTAAAGGAGCAACTCCGATTATTTTTGCCAGCTTTGCTGCGCTTAAATTAGGAGCAAGGGCCCATATTATTTTCGATATTGTTTTCTTTACGGTACTTGTTTCTGCGGTTTTGCAAGGAACAACTCTTAAAATGGTGGCCCGAAAACTGGGACTACTTATTGAATCTATTGAAGACCCTAGTTTTCCTGTAGATTTTGATCTCATCGAAAAAACAAGAAATGGAATTAAGGAATTTAAAGTAGAAGAAAATGACTATTGTATTGCTAAACGAATTATTGACCTACATCTTCCTAAAGGGAGTCTGGTCCTCTTTGTGAAGCGCCAGGGAAGCTTTATCATTCCAGACGGAGCGACGGCCTTTTCCCAGCAAGATAGAATTCTACTCGTAACCAATGATAAGGCCGATCTAAGTAAGGCCCTAGAGTGCTTTAAGATCGGAAATCCTTAAATCTCCATGATGAAGCTGCTTCCATTCAGATCATCGTATTGTGTGTGCTCACCCATATTATAGCGCTCATCTTTACTAAAATTAAACTTAAGGACAATTGAAGGTACTTGAAGCGGAAGATAGAGCTTTTTTTCAAAGAAGACCTGCGCTTCATTTTCATGTCCTGTATACCAAGAGCTCCCTTGATTCATTATAGTCGTAGAAGAAATGGTATCGGGGTTGCCAGGGTCATGAAAGAGGTTCAGTGAAAGAGTGGTATCCCTGTGAGCAAGGTGTCCAAAGTAGTAGAAAGTTACAGCTCTTAGGGATGTGAGAGGGTGATATTCTTTTTTTACACAAAGAGATCCTATCCAAAATTGGTCTTCATTTATTATCTTCTTACAGCCTCTTTCCTTATAGGGAACGAGGGGGGCTTCCGCCATAATATTAACCTGAAGAAATATCATCAATATAAGAAAGAGTGGCTTCATACACAAGTCCCCGGTGATAAGGATCTTCTCCTTTTTAGCTAGAGATTTACTCTATCACTCGGAGGGGACATAATATATTTAGATATTTTTATAGTGTAAGTCTTATAGGAGGTTATTGGGCCAACTACCTGAATTGTAACTCTATTTAGGGACAGGGATTACTGATGCTTCGGTGGATTTCATGGATTGCTTCGAGCAACTCTCCACTGAGTTCAATATCTATGCTATCGATATTCTCCTTGAGCTGCTCCATGGTCGTCGCTCCAATGATATTGCTGGTGACAAAGCTGCGTTGGTTTACAAAGGCAAGGGCCATTTGAACGGGGCTAAGTCCATGGTCCTTGGCAAGTTTGCAGT
>JBFHGF010000359.1:0-3681 GCA_041583335.1 Bacteriovoracaceae bacterium | reverse complement strand
TGCGTCATCAGTATCATTAAAAGCCTTGAACGCCTAGGGCCATGAGTTTTCATCATGGTTTTACCCTCGCTCAACTGCTTTTGAAGTTTTTTTGTTGAAAACCTTATATCCATATAAAAACCTTAACCTCATAGGTTAACTATTTTATTAAAAATCATTTGTTTTAACAATAACGAATTGTATCGAAGAAAGTAAGTGTTTTTTGGGGATTTTATGGAACAAATTGAAGTGGGGATTTGAACACGTGAGGTCTGTTAGTCAGTTACATGGTCATCCTGATTGATTGAGGTGGCACAATAGATAGGTTCTAATATTGGAATATTACCTAAATTGTTTTGGAATTTGCTTTTGATTTTGAAATGTTACAAGGAAAGCATGATTATCCTTAACTGATAAATTTTTTGGATGTAAGAAGCAAGTTGCGATATTTTGAAGTTTTGCCTTTTTACTTCACAGATTGAACATTAGCTTGGTATTGATATTGGTCCCAAAACATTATATCTTGTCTCCTAAATCAGAGTTCTACATAATGGCTATAGAGTTAAAAGCCTTGGCGATGCCAAATCTCTGAGTCAATCAAAACTAAGTCATTATTTCATCTTTGGCTAATGTTGAGAGTAATCAATTTAACCGTAAAGCAAGTACACTAAGCATGAGTTGGCGTAAGCAATAAGTCGCTTTACAAAAATAATTCCTTGACGCGCATCGAACTTATAATAATGGGAGGTAATATGAGGCTAAGGGAAATTTTGAGTGTACTCTCAAAGTCTTCACCATACGCAGTAAGCACTGAGCGTGATCAAGCAATATCAAAATCTCTTGATGAGGTTAAGAGTTATCTATATATCAAGACAGACATACAAGAGGATTTTAGACTGCATTTAACAAGGTTATCTCCCGCTGACAAAAAAGTTATTTTTTTGTGTGGTAGTAGTGGAGATGGAAAATCCGAAATTCTAACTCGATACAGTCGAGACTTTTCTTCCAAAGCAAAATTTCATTTAGATGCTACACATAGTTTTACTCCAAAAGATAATGCCATCCAAACACTTAATCATTTGTTCTCTGAATTTGAGTCGAATACACATCCGCTGGTTGTAGGTATTAATATAGGAATGCTCAGTAATTATGCTGAAGAAGGTAATGTTGGCTCTTTCAAAGAACAAATAAGGCTTTTCTTAGAAGATAAGCCAACAGGATCCAACTTTATTTTCCTAGACTTTGAAAGCTATCCAAAGTTTAACCTAAACCAAGATGGGCATGTTTCAAAATTTGCCAAAGGTATTCTGGAAAAGATTACTACCAAAAAAGACAATCTCATAAGGCGATACTTCGATATCGAATCTGCTGCTCATGATAAAGATAAAAAGCTTTGTACTAATTATGATCTACTTAGTCTACCTGAGGTTCAAGATAGAATCATAGATATACTATTTAAAGCACGGTTAATGAAGGAACAGTTTTTAACAGCACGAACTCTGTTGGATTTCATTCATACGCTATTGGCAGGTAGAAGTTACTTATTCGACAATTTATTTGAACATTCTGATAATGAGCTGTCAGCTAAAATAGTAGAATTTGATCCTTCCAACCTAAGAACAAGTAATATAGATAAATTTATACTTTCTTTAAGCCTTGGGCTACCTGATGAAGAGTTTGATGAATACGCGGCATTTCTATCAACTCATTATGGGATTAGAAGAACCCGAAATCCCTATTCGTATTTGAGACTATTTTACTTATTGAAAGACACAGATATCGGCAATGGTTATCACAAAAAGTTCTCAAATGACTTTTCTGAATCTCTGTTGGAGAGATATTCAAAGATATGGAATCTTCATAACAACTACAGCGGAGAAATCGAAGAAAAGAAAGCACTGCGCTCTTTTTATCGTGACACCCTAATTGCCGCAATTCATAGATACAACAACCGAAACGCAACAAATTTAGATAAAGGTCAGTTTTTAATTTCCACACACAATGGTTATCAAGTCGTGACAGAAGTGGATATTAAACCAGACCTGAACAGTATAAATACTAAAACAATCAATTCTCCTTCAAACTTCACTGCATTCGTAAAACTGAATGATAAAACTGTTGAGATTCCAGTGAACATAAATTTACTAGATCTAATGGAAAACATAGTCAATGGTTATCGTCCCAATAAACATGATAAAAACACTGTGGTCTTACTAGATGAATTTGCAGAGGAACTATCTCAGATTGCAGCTCATTCAGGTTCGCTCTTAATTATTAAGGGCAGGAAGCGCTACAAAGTCAGTCTCATAGATGAAGATATAGAAGTAAGTGGAGTCTAAACGGATGTTTGAACTAAAGAAAAATCTAGAACCACAAAACAATAAATTAACTTCTTTCTTCCCAATTAATACAAAAGATAGAAAGAATATTTTCGACTGGGATTCAGTGCTTGGTCATTTCATTCGGTATTTTTATCGAAAGCAATTATCTACAGATGAATTTGATAAATTTCAAAAAGCTTGCAAAAGTGCATTTGAAGAGAAATTAGATGTTCCCGAATTTTGGCTTGAAATAGAACAGATGTATTTCGAAAACGATGAACTATTTAAAATAACTCCAGAGCTACTGTTATTTAAAGCCCAAACGGTACAAGGGAATTCTGCGAATAAAAGATTAGGAGACTTCTTTCGGAATCAGCTCCAAGACTTTTATCTCGCTGAGAAAGTGGATACAAAACTCAACTTTCTAGAAGAGCAAATTGTTCAAACTTTTAATAACTTCATTGTAAGTGGTAAGTCTGCTGGCACTGTTACAGTAAAAGCAAACGAAGAGGCTTATCTGCCTTTTCTTTCTAATACCTTTACCAAAGACTTAAGTTTCTTGAGTTCAAAACCTAAATACTTTCTAAGTTCAATCACTGACTTCTTAAAGCTATATGCATTCCTTTACACAGCTCAATTATCAATAAACATTTCTGAATGGAGCAGCGGTGAGCCAAGCTCTAAACGATGTTATTTCATAATGGATAATGAAAGAGCTTCTGATGAGAGAACTTGGGTAAAGGATTTTGGTTACAAACAGTTAGATAATAATTTTTCGAAGATATTCCCTTATTTGGCCATGTCTGAGAGCTTGCAAGAAAGTGGAAGAATTAAGGTTCCACTTTGGAGATTAAACGAATTATTAAGAGAACAAAAATGTGTCGATTTGCTACATGAATACGCAAATAAGTTCAAAGAAAATCGACAACTGAATATAAGCTTATCTAGTCCAAATAGCCCTGAAGAGGCTCTAGACAATTTATTGAAATTGTCCCTTGCCCAGTTTGGAAAAGGTGAATCTAGACATGAAATTAATACTTTATATTGTAAAGCCATAGAAACTGAACTTTGTAGTCACTTCATACAAAATCGTAGAAGAGCGGGAAGAGTTTTAGTTTTCAATCAAGATTACATTTTATTACTAACAAACATTGCAATTGCAGATAAAGAGCAACTCAGATTTCACGAACTACTCAAAGAATTTGAAGCGAGAGGTGTATATTTTGATAAGCAAAGTCAAAAGCTACTTGTCGATTTTTATGAGCGTATAGGAAATGTAGAACGAAAAAGTGACAGCGGGGATGCAGTATATGTCAGAAAAACAGTTTGAGAAGTTTTTAGCTGAAAAACTTATAGCTTGGGGGGCCGACAACTTTTTGGC
>JBFHGF010000358.1:0-3681 GCA_041583335.1 Bacteriovoracaceae bacterium | reverse complement strand
TAGGCCTTAAATCAATTGAAGTGGGTTATGCAAGTTTTGATGATACCGTAACTCTTCATCAAACCATATTGGCTACTAAAGATAGTCTATTCTGGTTATTTAAAGATGTTCACACTATTTTTTTTAATTTCTCACTATTTATATTTAATCTTTTATTTGGAAGTTCTTTGAAAGGGAATCATTTATTCTCCTTAATAATTACCACATTATCACTTTTCTATTTTTACAAATCATTTGAATTCTATGAAAAAGATGTAAAAAGAATTGGCCCGGTTGCTTCTGCTATTTATGCAAGTTCTTATTTTATAATTGCTTATGGTACACAGGGAAGATCGTATCCTCTTTTGTTACTGATGGGGATAATGTCTTATTACTATCTACTAAAATTTTTAAAAACAAATGATGAAATAAAAAGTTTTTGTAGTATTACGATATTTCTCTACCTCACTCACTTAGTAGGTTTAATTCAGATTTTTAGCCAGGCCATAGTGTTATATTTCAATCGAAAAAAGATAGAAAATGAAAAATTTAAAAAGTTCTATATTGTTCTAGCTGCACTCATCGTTACAAGTGTCATTGTAAGCTTCTTATATTTTATACAATATAGTGTGAGTGATTTAGATGAAATATATAAATGGATTGAAGAACCACATATTAATAAAATGTATCGTTGGTTTGAGAAGTTTTCTTTGAAAAGTAGAATACTTTTTTGGATTCATTTTACGTTAATTCTTTTTGCCGTACTCAGATGCAAGAGAAACAAAAAAGAACGTTTACAAATTTTATTACTCTTTTCTTGGATGATCTTACCACCCGTTATCTTAACAATTAAATCGAAGCTATTCTTATCCTTCTTAATTACCCGCGGTTATATTTCATCGATAATCCCCTTCTATTTACTGACAGCAATTGGAATGGGCGAAGTTGATCAAAGATTAGGATTGAAAAAATCACCATCTTATATTGTTCTAGGAATCATTCTGGTGATGAATGCCCATCGAAGTGGTGAACATAATAATGTATATAAAATTAAATTGAGTAGAAGAATAGATAGGAAACCCGATGAACTGATTGTCTATCATCCACAGATGATGGCCTTAAATGTTGCGGCCATAGAAGCACCAGAATGTATCGGACTACCCAATTATATAAAATGCTTAGAAGAGAGAAAAATCTATAATTACGAAAAAGTTCTTGATGAAGATATTGAAAATGAAGGAGAAATTACTCTCTACGCCTTCATAGATGAAAAAAGGGAGTTTTATAAATATAAGGAAGAAAAAATTGATCCTACTTTTGATGTGATTTTGAGTGAAAATATAGATGAAACCGCAAAACTCTTCGTGGGGAAATATAAATGAGGGCCCTAAAAGGACCCTCAATAAAAAACTAAGGTTTTAGTTTAAAAAAAGCGTTAGTTGATAGATCTTGATTAGGATCTAAATTGATGAAGTTGTTTTCATAATCAAGTATGACCTTAATAGAAACTTCATACTTCTTGTCATCTAGAGATACACCAAATTGAGAAAGATTGACCGAAATACGAGATCTATTCCCAGCATCTTTAACCACGAATTGATTAGAGTTCAAAGTTTCATTTAATATTGTTTTTGGTGAGCTGAAAGGACCATCACGAACAATTCTTAGTTGAATTTTAAGACGTTTAGGATGAGAAACTTTTCCAATTGAGAAAAAAGCTTCTCTTGAAGAAAGACCAGCAGCTGCTATGCCTGAATTCACAGGAGCAAGTACATTATCTTTATTAAAAAATTGAAATTGAATAGTTCCGGTAGTCTTTGTTTCATCGAGTTGTGAATCTATAGACAGATTTTTTTCAACAGCAATTAATTTACTTACAGGGGACTGATCGAGAATATCAAAAACTACATCACCATTATCTTGTAAGTTAAAGCTTAGGCGAGCTTGTGCATTTCTAATTGCACCTTTGTATTCAACATTTACATCAGCGCTAACTTTTCGATTTACTTGATATGGCTCTTGGATATTGCGACGACAAGCATAGGTTTCAGTTCTATATCGAGTGACGTCACGACAAATATATTCTTGGTAAGGAACTTGAGTACAAACATTACGACCTGGTTCAAAATGACAGGTTCGTCTTGGTTCGCGATTACAAACCCTTTCATTGTAGTTAACATTTCTACAAACTTGGCGTGAAGGACCATTATCACAAATTCTTCGTCCTGGTTCTGTGCGACAACGACCGTTACGACATATTTGAGTTGGTTGAGTTATTCTACAACGTTGCTGTCCAGGTTGGTTTGTACACTCTCTTCTGGTACGTCTCTCGTTACGACAGACATTTTCATATGTCGTATTACAAATATTTCTTCCGGCCTGCCAATCGCATTGTTGTCTATAGCGAGTTTCATTTGCACACTCTTGAGTTTGATAAGGTATTTGTCTGGTGCATGTTGAATCAACAACGCGATCTCTATAACGAGTAACAGTGTCAGTCGTATCTAAAGTAAGTAGATCATTCTCTTGGCCGTAGAAATCGATAACAGAAGTATCGCTGGCAAAGGAAGAACTAGAAAATATTAAAATAGCAATTGCACTCCACAATAGGTTTTTCATCTCCGCTCCTTTTTAGGTTTTGATAAACATGGTGTATCAAAAATCAAGGAAGAGAATCATGTCACAACGCATAGAAATAGTGTACTAATCAATAAATGTGAGTAAAAAACACTAAAATGTAAGAAATAAATTAAGTTTGGGGTCAATTTGTCCTTAACTAGAGAGTCAAAAGAACGCCAAGACCAAGTCTATAGATCAAAATATCTTGGGTGAATTCATTACCGTCTCTGCTGTTAAAGTCTATAGATTCATTCCAAAACATTTTTCCAATAGTGAGTTTTGGTCCAAATTTTAGCCAACTATTAAAATGGTACATAAATGCAGAATAGTGCCAAGCTTCGCTTATGGGGCTTCGGTTATAATTTAACGGTACTCCTAATTCAAATTGGTGAATTGTTGTCCAATTTCTAAACTGGAAATTTAGAACACCTACTTTATAAAAGAGCGTGTCTTGATCATTAAACCAATTGTGAGCAATAGTGACTCTGTTCTTTAGAATCCCCTTCCCTTTTCCCCAGGCTATTTGTTTGTGCTGAAGCATGATTCCGGTGAGGTTTTCGCCTCTTGAGCTGGTATCTCTCCATGCCCACTCACCTGTTTCCTTGCTCCAATCTTCATTATGACGAAGACCGTAAACATATCTGTAAATAAGTCCAATACGCCAATTCCTGTGCCAAGAATAGCGATAACTCACTTCTAGTTCTTTGCGGTCAAATTGTTTACTTTGCGGGAGGAGGGCCGCACGAACGTATAAAAATTGTTGTTGCCGGATTTTGTACATTGCCGCTAGATCAAGTTCCTGATCAAAACTTGTTTTATCTTCAGGAACCACTTGAGACCAAGATGAAGAAATGGCGAGGAAGAAGAAAAGTAGAAACTTAAGCATCAATCGTAATCCTGGTCTAAAGGATCTCCATACTTTTCTTCAATAGAGGCTGAATTTTCTAGATTTTTATTTTTTGGATTTAGGTTCCAATTGAGATCTTTAGTCCAGGGAAGGAAGCGTGGGGTTGAAATAGAGCGACTTTGCGAAACGTGAACACCCTCACCTTCTTTAACAATAGTGCCTTTTTTCTTATCACT
>JBFHGF010000357.1:0-3685 GCA_041583335.1 Bacteriovoracaceae bacterium | reverse complement strand
GCCTTGGTCACTTCTATGCCTATGCTCCTGAAAAATTTAAATATCCCATTGATCGCTTCGCCATGGAAGTAAAGAGGCAACTCGACGTTCTTGATAGGCAACTCAGTAAAGCTAGTTATATCGCTGGAGAGGAGTATAGTATTGCTGATATGGCCATTTTTCCTTGGTATGGCATGTTGGTTAAAGGCCAGCTCTATAGTGCAGGAGAGTTTCTCGCTGTTGAATCGTATAAGCATGTTCAAAGATGGGCCGATCAATTACTTGAGCGCCCAGCGGTTCTAAGAGGCCGCTTGGTCAATACCAGTTGGGGACGTGAAGATCAGCAATTAAAAGAGAGGCACTCGGCCGCTGACTTTGAGGGAGTGGATATCTCCTTTACCTAGTCGCTTAGAGTGCCCAATGAGAGAAGTCGACTAGAGTCGGCTTCTGTCTGTAAAGCGAACTTCAACACTGAAGTTTCTTTTCACATGACGAGCAAGGTAGTTCATCTTCTTTGCTTCGATATGTTTAAGGCGTGTACAGCCGTGTGATCCCACATCTCCATTTACATACTTAGAAGAGTGGAAGGCGACTCCAAAGTGATAGAAAGTTGACCATGCCATATCTTCATTCTCAGAATTTCTATAGTGGTCCATTACAAAGTATCCCGGAATCTTTCCGCTTTCATCTCCGCCAAGACCCATTTCGCCATCTCTTTGCAGGAGGAAGTCTCCATTACTTCTCTGATTCTTTGCTGGATTTGTTCGGTAGACATAGAGAGACTCAGGAGTGTAGTCCCCGCCAGATCCATCATACCAAGGCATTCCAGGAGTGGTTACCCAAGTGGCCACATGTTCACCGGTATTCTCATCACCATTTATGTAAACATAAGCACGGTAGCACATATCACTGGTACATGATCCGTAGTCAGGAGCGGCCCTATCCAGTTTTACATCAGTTACGACCACATGAACGCTATTGATATATTGGAAGCTATATGTTCCATCTTCAGTGTTATAAGTGGAATAGTAAGAGAGATCGTCTTTATAGCCCATGTAACCTTTGGAAGTACAGCGGTTGAGAGCTCCTAAGCGATCAAGCTCTAAGTTCTCTTCACTACGGTCACATTTCTTCACCCAACTTGGAGTTACACCAAAGCGGTAGGAAGAAAAAAGAGCAAGAGTTGATTGAGAATAGAGAAGGATGAAGAGTGCTGTTGCACTGAGCTTAATGCTTTTAAACATATAAATAAACCTCGATGAATTTGATATTCTCCATTTCATATCAAGATGAATTTACTATGCTAAGAGTTTTTTCTGAGACCAGGGATATCCTGTAAATTATATAGAAGAAAAAGGGGATTTGTTTAGTGGTAGCGCTTCCACTTATTTTCAACAATCCACTCTAGAGTGGTCCTAAAGGGCGCTTTTCCATTGATTTCCCTTCTTGCATTAATGACCTTAAGGTCGGGCTTAAAGTAGGTAACGATGTCTTTTGTTGATTTGTCCAGAATCATATATTGATTGGTGGCAGGGTTGAAACGAAAGATTTCCTTATCGGAAGTGAAATTTATAATTTCTCTATCTGTTGATTTGGCAAAGGCCCTTGCAAGCTTTTCGTAGCGCTTCGTAGTTGTTGCTCCTAAGCTTTCCATATGTTCTTTTACGTGTTCTTGGTTCTTATTGCGAACTTTGAAATTATTGGGATTAAATGTTTTGTTAGTATAGAGCTGTCTGAAGAATTCAGGGTCAAGTTCGTGGCCTGAATCGATATAGTGATTCAACTGCTCTCTAAGTGGGCCCGTTATTCTCTTTTGTGTAAGTGTCCTTTGGGCATCAAGTGCGACTTCTACATTCTTTGAAAGTTCTTTGCACTTTCTATTAGCAGCATCAATGGGTAATGACCCCATTACTATGAAGAATAAAGAGATAATCAAAGAGCGCATAGAGCATACCTCTGG
This sequence comes from Bacteriovoracaceae bacterium, assembly GCA_041583335.1. Lineage (GTDB taxonomy): Bacteria > Bdellovibrionota > Bacteriovoracia > Bacteriovoracales > Bacteriovoracaceae. Next base: position 1,746 of record JBFHGF010000357.1, on the reverse strand, counting down.
GTTAAGTAGGGAAGTCTAAACTCAGATAATGATTTAAGCTGTTCGAGAACTCTTGTTTGAGTGGTGCTTAAGGCCTTTCCAATTAAGTCCTTAACCTCTACTCCACTGGGAAGAGTATCTTTGAGCAAATCAAAGGATTTAAAAACTTTGGCCAGCTCTTTCACCCGCTTGGTCTGAAGGGCAAGCTTTACAAGCCCAGAGGATAGACCGGCCGGGCCACGAGTGAGAACTCCGACTAAGGTAGTAGCACCAATAGAGCCAACTAACTGACATACAAGGGCGACTTGAGTTGATGTATCCAGGGAGGCCAGGGTTGTGCCCAGTGCTTTGAGTTCACTTCTTATGTTCACAAGGAAATTCTTTGTCGCTTTAAAGGTATCCACCGCTCCATCCCAAAATTCAACTGAGCTCTTTATCGGGTTGCGTAGAAAGCTCATGATACCTCTTCCAATATCTTTGACCATTCCTCCTGTTGCATTCCAGGCGCCGGCCAAAGTTTGCTGAATACAAGAGGTGCTCTGAGTAATAAGAAATTCTGCTGAGAGTTCATTGGAATAACCTTCGAGCTGTTTGGCCACTTGAGGATTAAGGGTTTCTGGAGGCGGCGCTGTTTCACAATTCACGGGATTATCAGAAGCATAGGCCTCCGAAATAAATAGATCTTGCCACACAAATTTCTTGTGAGAGAGCTTCGCTTTTACGGCCTTAACGATGGCCTCGCTCGTTTCTTTGGAGATGGCGATGAAATAGAAAGAGAGGTAGTGATCACCATTTTTTGTATTATAGATAAGACCTTTTCGATGGGGGATAAATTGCTCCAAATAGGAGGAGGGTGCCTTGAGGTTGGATTTAATGAAAACGAGTCCGTCACCCTTTTGGAAAACTTGATCAACATATTGAATCTCATTTACAGGATTCTGGTAGAAACGAGTAAATTGAGGAATATTAAGTTCGTAGCGGATATAACTCTGTATACTGGCCTGGTGGTCTGCTTTTAAATTTAAATCCTGATAGTTATAGTCGGCCAACGTGGGGAGAGTAATGAATAGCATGACCCATAGGCAGAGTGCTTTTGATAAAATCATATATAAATTTTATCAAGTTTTTTAATTGCTTCCCATACCAGAAAATTATGCTCACTTCATCAGTCTAGGTACTGAAGGAGCTCTTTGGGGTCGGCCCTTTTGGTGTAGTCTGCCTCAGCAAAGGCATAGATGATTGTCCCTTGTGAGTTAACAACATAGGTTCCAGGCAGAGGCAGCTCGAAATTGGTGTTTTCTTGGTTTTTAACAATATCAATACCAAACTTCTTGTAAACGGCCTTCAGTTTCTCATCTAACTTAAAGGCCAGCCCAAATTGCTTAGCAATTTTATTTTCACGATCAGAGTAGATTGGGAAAGAGAATTTGAACTTCTTCTTCATTTTAGAGATTTCTTTCTTTGAATCGGGAGTGAGTGCAATCAGCTTTCCTCCCTTTTTTAAGATATCAGAGTAGTATTTTTGATATTCCTTCAATTGCATCATGCAATAGGGACACCAGCTACCACGATAGAAGCTGATAATAATGGTTCCCTCTTTGTAGTAATCACTAATATCCTTACCTCCAACCTTAAAGGAGGGGACTTTTGTATCCTTTCCTAGAGCTGAATTCTCAATTCCTGTCGCTTGGAGTTTCTTTTGAGCATCCTCCATAATTTTCTTCACTTCTGCTGGTCTTTTCTTATTAGCATTATCCCTTCTCTCAT
>JBFHGF010000356.1:0-3689 GCA_041583335.1 Bacteriovoracaceae bacterium | reverse complement strand
GAAGAAAACATTTTATGGTTTATGCTATGACCGGAAATAATGCTATCCCCAAAGAACTACCTATTCTCGTTGAGAATACCTGCTTGGAAGTTGCTATTGCATCTGAAGCAATCTGTATCGTCGATGATGAAACTAAACTATCAACGATGGAGGATAGTCGTCTTCTTTGCGAAGCGGGAATAAAATCTCACATAAATGTTCCCTTCTATGTTGATGGTACAGTTTTTGGGACGATCAATATTGGATCTAGCAAGGTTGCAGCATTCTCAAAAGATGATGCTTGTCGTTTATACGCTTTCTCTATCTTTCTTGCTCAATACTTCAAAACGATTGAAGATAAAATGAAGATGGAAGAGAAGACAAGAGTTGAAAAAAGATTAATTGCCCAAAACGCTCAGAACTCACGATTGGCCGCTTTGGGAGAAATGGCAGGAGGAATAGCACACGAAATTAATAATCCTCTCTTTGTTGTAAGGGCCAATTGTCAGAAATTAATCAAAGGCCTGCAGACAGGTGATACTTCAAATCGAGAATTGATTGAAATGGGAATGAATGCAATAAATTATACAGATAGAATTTCTAAAACCATTTCGGGGATGATGACCCTTTATTCTGGAGACAGTCTTTTTGAAATACAAAAAGAAAATCTCCTTAAACTTATTGAAGAGGTTTCAACGAATTGGGCTGAGAATTTTATAGAAGAGGGTATTCGCTGTTTTATTGAAGTTGATCCTTCACTTGAAGTTAATTGTAATCGGTTAGCACTGGAACAAGTTCTTGTGAACCTTATAAATAATGCTTTTTATGAAATAAAGAAATCGTCAAGGGCCAAAGATAGGTGGATTAGAATAAGTTCAATAATTCGCGGGGGAACGATTTTCTTAATGATTCAAGACTCTGGTCCAGGAATTAAGGAGAATGTTAAAGTGAAAATCTTTGATCCTTTCTTTACCACAAAGCCTGTTGGACATGGAATAGGAATGGGGCTCAGTTTATCAAAGAGCTTAATGGAGAAGCAAAAAGGTGACTTATCCTTGGGAGATAATTCTAAGAATACGACTTTTGTACTTAAGTTTTTGAGCTAAAATCTAATATAAATTTTAGTAACAATCCCATCTGGTATAAGTTAATTCTTCATTAACATTACCTTCGAAATCGACAACAATGACAAAGCCACAATCTCCAGATGCATCATGCATAACGAAGTAATATCCGTCAGCATTACTAAAAGATACGGAAGCAAGCTCTTCTTCAATTGTTGTTTCAATATATTGAGTGATCTTGGACGGGAGTGAGCGACCATATTGAGTTGCAATAAGGATGGCCTCTTGCTCTGAGATTTTTGCACGAGCACTAGAAGATGTTCCCATAATAGATAGCAAGCAAGATAAAACGAGCGTTTTTGTTTTCAATTTAGTCTCCCAATTTTTTGGGTATTTTATATAAATAATCTCGCTTGTTATACATGTCCTAAAATAATTACAGGGATAGTTAATAAAATAACGTCTCTTTTTTTTATCTCTTATTCATAAGTTGCAGACCTTTTGAGATCAGTCGCGCTTCTGCTAATCCGAGAAGCTTATCCATTGCTATGGCCAAAAGAGCAGAGGGAATCGCCCCTAAAATAATTAATCGAGAGTTAATGGTGGCAACTCCACGAAAAATTGGCTCCCCTAGGCCACCGGCACCAACAAGAGCGGCGAGAGTGGCGGTACCAATCACAATTACGCAAGAAGTTCTAATTCCTGCAAGGATCACGGGCATGGCCAGTGGTATTTCGACTGACTTTAGAATTTGGAATGAAGTTAGGCCCATGCCCCTTGATGCCTCGATATAGTTCTTATCGACGCCATGAATACCTGTATAGGTGTTCCGAATCAGGGGGAGTAAGGAGTAGAGAAAGAGTGCAATAATGGCCGGAGTAAAACCTATTCCTGTTATTGGTATAAGTAGTCCCAATAGGGCCAAGCTTGGGATGGTTTGAATGGTGTTGATGACGGCAAAGAAAGGACCGGCCATCTTCTCGTAGCGGGTGAGCATAATGCCAATAGGAAGAGAGAAGGCAATTGCGAGAAACAAAGAAAGAGCCGATAATTTAATATGGTCTTTGGTTACTTTTAAAAGATATTTTCTCTTTTTATAGACAAATTGAAAGAAAGATTGCTTTCCCTTTGAATTGGACAGCTCTCCTTTTATAATTCCTTTTCTAATGAGAAAGTTATTTGCAACATCCTTTGGACTTCTCTTATATTCATCTACGGCCGCATTCATAGTGCGCATTTCTTCTTCAGTGATGAGATTATGAAAAAGATTCATGGCCTTTTGCAATGAGGGGTATTTTTTTAAGGCATACTCTTTAAACGTCCAGGCTGCCCAATAGGGAGGGAAGAAATGTTTATCATCTTTTATCGCCTTGAGGTCATAGGCCTTTATTCTGCCATCAGTGCCATAGGCCATAATCATATCGACTTGTTCATTTAATAGGGCACCATACATAAGTCCGGCATCCATGCCAATAACCCTATTCATATCAAAATCTAGATTATAAAAATCTTTAAAAGCATTAAACCCATCACTTCTTTCCATGAATTCATGGGCGGAGGCGAACCCGTAAGCTTTTAAATCTTGGGGAAGCTTACTAAGAGTGTCCAAACCTGTAAATTTGGGGTCATCTCCTCTTACTGCTAAAACATAGCTATTATTGAATCCAATAGGGGGACTCCATATGATTTTAAAGCGCTCATAATATTCTTTTTTTACTTTTTCATAGATCACTTCAGGATTTTTTATAAAGTTCTTCTCTTTTAAGATGAAGACATAGCCGGTTCCTGTATATTCTGGATAGATATCGATATCTCCATTTTGAAGAGCATCGAAAACAACTTTGGTTCCTCCTAAGTTGAGCTTTCTCGTTACGGGTTGATTGAATTTCTTTTCCATAATCAGAGCGAGCATTTCACCAAGGATGAGGGCCTCACTAAAAACTTTTGATCCAATCTTGATAGGTTCTCTCATACTGGTCGCCTGAATGGAAAAGCTGAGTAGAAAGAAGAGCGAGACATGGATAAAGGTTGTTATTTTCTTCATGAGCGATCCAATTGTTTGGAAACAAAGTTTTCCACAAATTCATTGCGGGGATGATGGAGAAAGTCTTGACGTGTACCTTCTTGTATAATGCTTCCCTGATCCATTAAGAGCACTTTATCACCCAGCTTAAAAGCTTCTTCCATATCGTGGGTAACGATGACAAAAGTTTTCCCAAGTTTGTCATTGAGGCGAATGACTTCTTCATGCATGGTATTTCTCGTGATGGGGTCAAGTGCCCCAAAGGGTTCATCCATCAGAAGAACTGGTGGATCTTCCATTAGCGCCCTTGCTATTCCGACTCTTTGTTGCTGACCACCGCTAAGTTCAATTGGGTAGCGATTTGCAAACTCTTTAGGTTCAAGATCTATCATCTTCATAAGATGGTCTGACTTTTCTTTTCGAGTTTTCTTATTGCGTTTCATGATCCTAGAGAGGAGCTCTATATTTTCTCGTACTGTCATATGGGGTAAGAGACCTGCCTTTTGAATGACGTAGCCGATACCACGACGCCAATTCACGGCATCCATATCGTGGCACTCTTTTTGGTTAATCCATATTTTTCCAGAGGAGGGCTCTATTAATCTATTGATCATCTTTAACGT
>JBFHGF010000355.1:0-3694 GCA_041583335.1 Bacteriovoracaceae bacterium | reverse complement strand
GGTGGAATGTTCTTTAAAATGCTTATGGAAGTCACAAGAAATGTCATCGTCGCCGGTGCCCTTCTCTTTGGTTTCTTCTATTTTGCTGAACAAAAGGAAATGATAGAGCTCACCAAAAGTATGCTCTCCCTAGATGCTCATTCCATTAATATTAGCTACAACCTACTTGAGAAACTCTCCCCTTTGGCCAAGTCAAAGGAGCTGCAGGCCTCTTTCTATAATAAATCCATGTATGAAGTGGTGAACTACTGGAATAATGATAGCTTCAATGCTAACTCAAGGCTCTTAAGTCTTAGCTTTATCAAGGACCTAAACCCAGAGTTGATTCCCGAGGGAATGCCATTGCCCATAAAAGAATTTGAAGATATTCAGGCCAGAGAAATGAGAAACCTCGATACCCTTATTAAATCTATGCCTGAGGAAAAAGATGAGCAAATGGTCAACAAGGCCTACTTTGGCCAACTCTTTTTGGCCATTCATAATGGTGACTGTAAGAGTACGATGGATGAGCTTAAGAAAACCAAGGGAGCTCAATTTACTCAACTTGAAAATAAGCTAAGAGCTCAGGCCTTATATTGCCTCTATAAAATTAATAAATCTTCTTTGACTGAAACCTTAAAGTTGCTCTAGAGGTTTTACCCAAAAAAAAGGCCTCCACTAAGAAGGCCTTTCCCTTGTGCATTTTTAAATGGGATTATTTCTTAACAGAGTAAGACTTACACCAACCGTTTTTAGAAACATATTGTCTCGCGGCCATTGTACATTTACCAAAATCTGGCTCTGCTTTGTCGGCAGTATAGAAACGACAGTTCCCACACATACTTCCGTCAGTAAACTTCTTGAAGCTCTTATCACCAGCAGCGTGAAGCTTCTTCGCTTCCCCATGATCAGGTACATATTTTAGCATTTTAGTTTTCTTAGCATCGATCATTTTATCTTTGATTTTTTGAGACTTAGGCATAGCAGCTGCAAGCGCATCGGTTACCTTAAGAATAGGGGCCAACGCCAGTGACGTAAGGGCCAATTTCATGAAGCTTCTACGGTTGTTCTTTGATTCCATCATAGCTAAATCCTCTTTGATGTGTTGATATGTTTTGAATATGTCTTAGGTTAAAAAACCTTATGATTATGTCCTCCAATATAGCTGAGAACGACCATAAAAAACATGATCTATCACAAGTTTGTTTTAGATACTTTTGTTTGAATAATCAAACCTAGACAAAGCTATTATAAAGGAAAACCATAGACAGATGAATTCCCCTAAAATTATGTTCTCAAATCTAATCACCAGGTCTGAGGATAATAATACTTCATCATCTCTTCATGGGGACTACCCTCTTCAGGGGCATACTGATACGTAAACTTGCAACGGGCCGGAAGAGAAATGAGGATACTATCCGTTCTTCCGTTACTCTTAAGACCAAAATGAGTTCCTCTATCGTGAAGGAGATTAAATTCCACATAGCGTCCGCGACGATGGAGCTGAAAGTTTTCATCTTCTTCTGTGAAAGCTTCATCCCATCTTTTTTCTACTAAAGGAAAGTAGCTGCGAATAAAGTGCGAGGCCACATCACAAACCATGGCCTTATCTTTTTGTGTATCTCCAGTGTTGTAGTGGTCAAAGAAAATACCTCCGATTCCTCTCATCTCTTGAGCACGGTGATAATTCACAAAGTATTCGTCACATTTCTTCTTCCACTCATCATAAGTTCCATAGGGAGCGCACGCCTCTTTCCAAACTTGGTGGAAGTAAGAGAAGTCCTCTTTATGGGGGTAAAAAGGAGTTAGATCGGCTCCGCCACCAAACCAAAATTTATCTCCGGCCTGAATCATACGAAAATTAGCATGCACAGTGGGTACACGAGGATTTCTGGGATGAAGAATTAAACTAATGCCACTGGCCCACATCTCATTGTGATTACCGCCAATCTTTGCTGCGAAGTCAGGATCAACTTTTCCAAAAACCAAAGAAGTATTGACTCCTGCGTTTTCAAAAATTTCACCACTAAAAGCACGGGTTCGACCGCCACCACCATCTTGATCTTCAAAGTCTTTACGCTGCCAAATATCCTCAGTGATCTTGAGGCCAGGATCCAGCCGCTTCATCTCTTCGGTAATGGCATCTTGTAGCTGGTATACGTATTGGTAGAAGCTCTCTTTTACGGCGTCTAACTTCATAATCATCCTTTCTATTGGACAGGTTGCGTAAAAAACTATATCAATTAAGCTTTAAACTAACACCAAAGTCCACGGTCGAAAAGATGCTTAGAGCGCAGCTACGCCAAAATTTGAAGCAATCGATGACGACTCTCGTCATCATTCTCTCTTGTGCCCTCTGCCCACAAAACATAATGGCCGAAGACGCTGTTCACGGTGCTGATCCAGAAAACCAAAAAAAGCTCGAGGCCTTTCAAAGTCAAAGCGAGGTCAAGGAATCACGTAGTCGTCCCGCGAAGTATCAATTTACCTATATTGATCGCAAACATACTTTTGCTGAATCCTTTAAATTAATCGCTGCAATGTACGGGGTAACTTGGGCCGTCTATCCCCTCAGTCAACCCAGTGTCTTTCGCGAAAAGGGCTCTTGGAAGCGCTATAAAGATAATTTTGGTAAACTCGTCTTTGACCAAGACGAACCTTTTTGGAATTGGTTTGTTCATCCCATCTCAGGCTCTCAGCTCTACCTCTTCTATCGGGCCAATGGCTATAGCCGCATCAACTCCATGGGAATGGCCTTTATCTCCTCGGCGCTCTTTGAGTTCACCGTCGAGATTTACACCGAACCTGCCAGTGTCCAAGACCTCTATCAAACTCCTGTACTCGGCTCCATGCTAGGAGTAGGTCTTGAGAGTTTAAGTATGTATCTCTTGAATTCAAATAATAGTTTTGGCAGGGCCCTCGGCCATATCATCAATCCTTCCACCCTCTTTTGGTTCTACGAAGGAAAAATTCAAATAGTGCCTCAAACAAACTTTAGAGATAAGAACGGTCTACTTATGACCATGGAGTTTTAATGAGAGGGCTTCATTCTAAACTTACTTTCTTCATTCTCCTTCTACTCTGTGCTCAACAGAGTATGGCCTACCGCTATGATATGCACCTCAAAGGCGGACTGACCCAAGGCTATGGAAAAGTAAAAGGATATGACCACTCGGAAGAATTCTCCCATGGAACGGGCTTTAACACCCACTTTGGCTACAAGTCCAAGTACTTTGAGTTTAACCTCTCTAGTTATATCTACTGGGGCGAAATGGAAGACCTCAAATTTATAGCACGAAATGAGAAAATCACCGGAGAAGGAACGTGGAGAAATGTGAGCTTTGGCCCTACTATAAAATACCAACTGCGTGGAATTCAGCCCGTGAAGAATTGGTTTATGTATATTTCCACCGGACCCATGTGGTCTTTGCAAACCGTTAAGTTTGATAATGACTATCAAAGCTCTGGACCGCTCTTTAACAATAATCAAAAGCTCACCTTCGAATCTTATGGGGGCTCTTTCTCAATTGGATTTGAAGAAGACCTACCGTACAAAGAGATGCATCAAGTCTATATCGAACTTAGCTACAGCTATATGACCACTTACAAAGTTAGAGTTGTGGATAAGAGTGATTTCTCGGAGACCAATATCCTCTCCGAAGAAGAGAGCGATCAAAACCTAAATGGCCACTTCTTTGCCGTTAGCCTTGGCATG
>JBFHGF010000354.1:0-3697 GCA_041583335.1 Bacteriovoracaceae bacterium | reverse complement strand
TGGACCGAGACCAGAGCAACCCTTCTTTGTCGAAAAGTTTCGTCATGAAATCCCAGGCTATATGCTCAAGCATAAAATGAAACCTGGTATGACAGGATGGGCACAAGTAAATGGATGGCGTGGGGACACAGATCTCAGTAAACGTATTGAGTGTGATATTTATTACATCAAAAACTGGTCACTATGGCTCGACGTTAAAATTCTCTTTCTTACTCTTTTTAAAGGATTTATTAATAAAAATGCCTACTAGAAATATTCAGAAATGAAATTCGCCCTCCCTCTGCTAGTCGCAAGTTAAGTAGCATTCTATTGAACTCTCATCGTTTTCACAAACCAAAGGATCACTATGAGAGAAGCTATTTTTCAGCACGAGTCACCTTCTTTTGAAGAAGTTATGTATTGGCGCAAACGAAGTCATGAAATTGATTTTGTAGTTGAGCAGTTTCTGCTCTCCGCCAACCGATGCTTTAAAGATGTAGATGCATTTTTTGATAGCTTTGATTATGATCGCTGCTTGCGCTCCCTCTCTCTTATTCTTTACTTTAGAAATACGCATAAGGCACTGCCTTTATTTACTCAGGTTTTAAAACTCAATCATCTTATGCATCGGTGGCGGGAAGATCTCATTTATGTTGAGACTTGTGAATTTCTCGAACGATGGGTTCGTCCTGAGCATGAACAGCTCTTGCTTAATGAATGGAATCTTGGGCTGCAAGATCATTATCGTGGGTATGAAAGAGAAGTTCCGGGATGTTTTCCCTATATAGATTTTCCCACAAAGCTCTTGCTTAAAATTGATTGTAAAGACCTTCGAATCATTCAGCATGCGCAGAGGATTCGCATTGAGAATTATTCAGATCGCGTTTCTGGATTTAAGTATTGCTATGATACGGATGACGATCCCGATTATGTCTTTGAGAGGATTGTGATTGATCTTGTTGATGGGGTTGATGAGAATTTTAGTATCTCGGAGTTTAATTTTCTCACGCTTCGGTGAGGGCCTAGGCACTCCTTACAATCATGCACTCCACAACAAGAAGAGATGATTTAAAAATCCAGGGTGAGCCACCTAATATTCGTCTTCATAAACTTAAAGGCGACAGAAAAGAATATTGGAGCGTAACGATTAGACTGCCTTGGTGTATTACCTTTAAATTCTCACATGGTGAGTTTTCACAGGTAAAAATCGAGCACTATCACAGGGGTTAATTATGATTTCAAATCCAAAACCAATGCACCCAGGAAAGGTATTAGCAGAAGTTTACATGAATGAAATGGGGCTGAATCAAACCTCTTTGGCCAAGCTCTGTGAGTGCTCTCCGCGTAAGATCAATGAGATCATAAATGGAAAGCGGGGCATTTCGGCATCTTTTGCCATTGTACTTGAAAGTAAACTTAAAACGAGTGCAGAGATGTGGGTCAGGATGCAGGCCGAGTATGATCTGTGGGAAGCGCGTCAGAAAGTTGCCTAAATTGTAAAAGATCCGGTAACTGCATCATCACTTCCACAAGAATTAAGTAATAACGTCGATCCCAACAGTGCAGTTGAGCACACTAGCTTAGATAAAGCTTTCATTCATCCTCCATGAAAAACATTTATCTAAATTAAATCAGAGTATTTGAAATTTTCTAGACCTTACGCATAAAGGAAGAAATTTTTAGTAGAGCCCAAACCAAACTTGGACGCCATTTTCATATTCCTTAGAATCCCGAGCGGGCCAGTCGGCCGTATCAGGGCGGCTTTTTCTAAAGGCATTTTCTTCGGCGATGGCCTGGGCTTCGGCATTTGCTTTTGATGTGGTTCCGCAGACCACATGCTTGGCGTGGACAAGTTCGTGGAAGATATTGTCGATGGCCATGAAGGGAATCTTCACTCCACCCTCTGCTCCAACTTCGTGGGCTCCGAGGTCGGGTTGATCAAAGCGCATGCGAATTCTGGCATCTGCTCCCTTGCCGGGAATAAAAATATCAAAGGTCGTAGGGTTTGCTCCTGTATAGCCTCCTCCCGAAAGGGAAGATTTATCGTCATATATGACAACGGTGTGGCCGCACGCTTTGATATCGTCGAAGAGTTTTTTTCCGAGCTCATTGTCGTAAATAGCATCCATTCTTGAGAGCATCGTTTCCAACTTATCTTTGCGTCCACGCACTGTAATGCTTCGGTAATCTTTAAACTGAACCTTGTTTTCACTTTGTGCGGCCAGCTCCTCATTCAATTCGCTGGCACTGAGCTCAATCAATCCATTGGCATCTTGAAGGCTTTCCAGCAGAAATTTGTAGCTGGCGTGAAGGGTTTCCCCATCCTCATATAAGTCTTTTGGAATATTGATATGCTTTGATTCCTTCACCAAGCGATTGATCATCCTCTCTAGGACATCTGACTTGTAAAAGGCCTGAACATCTTTACTTATTTTAAGTACCGGCTTCTTTTGTCCATGGAAGACCAGCCCGTAAGAGCCCCAGGTGATATCGGAGGCATAAAGTGATGTCATTGAAAGAAGTGCGAGGAGGAGAAGTTTTTTCATGGGCCTATTATGCCAAATTCAGTGGGAGATATTAAGCTCCCAGAAATCTTTACGGCCACTGTCAAAATCTTAGAACAGGCTAAATATCCCCAATATAAAGAAGAGGTTCTCTCCATCGCCAAAGGTATATTGGAATAGCCCAGATAGGCAGAAACTCATGACGAAGGCAAAGAGAATGGGCTCCTTATAGCTATTTTTGAGCCAGAGTAGGCAAAAGACAAGAAAGGCCACAAAGCCTAGAATTCCAGTACTTGCCAAGTGCTCGAGAGCATTATTATGGGCATGACCGCCAAACTCTGGCCATCCAATGTCGTATCTGCGCTTAAGCTTCTTCACATTGGGCTCGAAGTTACGGTAGCCATAACCAAAGAGTGGTCTCTCCGTGAACGCCTTATAAGCTGTTTCATAGAAGGCAATCCTCTGCATATTAGACTCTGATCTTTTGGTGATCATATCCCTAACCGTACTGCTTCCCATATAGGCTCCTGCCGTAAAAAGGATGCCTACCAAGAATAGCCCCACCACCTTTTTCACATGATCATGCAAGAAGAGAAAAGGAACGGCACAGAAGAATCCGATCCAGCCACCGCGTGCAAAACTTAGGATCAATCCGACAAAGTTAATGACCCAGGCCAAATAGAGAAACTCGAACCGAACCCACTTATGAAAGCGGTGCTTATAGATAATCACACCCGTTAAGACCACCATAAAAAGACTAATTCCATAGCCATAGGTCATATACATTCCATATAAACCACAAGCACGAGTAGCATGGCATGCGGCCTTAAACTTCAATGGATTAAAACCACTCCAAAGACCTATTAAACCCGAAATGGTGGCCACGGAAGTTGAAAGCAAGAAGGCGTTAATTAAGAATTTTATTCTCTTATCATTTAGGTAGTTTTCTTTGAAATAGTGAAAGCTGAAAGTCGAGATTAAGGCCAAGAAGAAATACTTTGTTTTGATAATATTCTTTATAGGATGGGCGATATCAGTCCAATTCATCAAAACCGAAAATACACTAACCAAAAAGAGGAAGGCCATGGCCCACCAGTGGCTGGAAAGTTTAAAGTCTCTATTTTTGAAAAAGCGAAATCCAAAATAAAGCCCTGGAACAAAGAGAAAAATATGAGAAAGGGCAGTAGCGCTTACGCTGGTGAAGATACCTAGGG
>JBFHGF010000353.1:0-3698 GCA_041583335.1 Bacteriovoracaceae bacterium | reverse complement strand
TTCCAGCATTAACCTCGGTTTGCGCTCTTTTTCTTTGGGCCTGCATAGTAATGATGCCTAATATTGCTAAAATTCTAAGGCGGCACTCTTAAGTGAAAACTTAAGGTGTATCTGGAGAAGGAGAGGAAGTGATGAGAAGGATGAATGGAAAGAGTCTAGTTCAGAAAATGAAAACACAGGGAAGCATCATTGCCATTGCAATGTTGGCCTTAAATATGACGGGCTGTCAGCAAGAAGAGGAAACAGAAGTTTGCTCAGATGCTTTTATGCAAGATTATCAGGCCATGAATAGTGAGTTTAAAAAACTCTATTCCCAAGATGCAGGGGCGAGTGAACTAGAGAGCTTTCGCTCATCTTTAGATCAATTTCTCTCGAATCATTCGGATGTCGAATGCGAAGATAGTAGTGGAAAGAGCTACGCTCCCACTGCAGAGGTTAAGGCCTTTGCTGAAGGTCTTCCAAAATTTGTAAAGGCAGCAAGTTCAAACGGCCTAAACACGAAGTCCCTCATGATCAAAGTCGTTTATGGAGAAGATAACCGTGTGGATGTTGCGGATGCTCCGGCCCAGTTCCAAGAGTGGGCCAAGTCCACAGCGGCCATGGTCTCCCCCAATGAATGGGATGCCGATTATAATATCGTCTCAGATATTATTGGTGATGCCATGAGACTTTGTCCCGATCAGCAATTCTATAATCAATTTAGTTCGGCCACTTGTAGCGGATTCTTAGTTGGACCCGATACCTTGGTTACGGCCGGTCACTGTGTGAGTGAATCTAGCTGTGCTAGTTACAACTGGGTATTTGATTTTACCAATGACGTAACCAAGTTTGATCCTGAAAATATCTATGAGTGTAAAGAAATCGTGAAGTCGGTTTTGACAGATGACAATCAAGACTATGCGGTCATCAAGTTAGATCGTAAGGTCACAGGAAGAAAATTCTTTAGACCAAGAACATCTGGATCGATTGCTAAAGGTGAGGATATCGTAGTGATTGGTCACCCTTCTGGGCTTCCTACTAAGATTGCCGATGGAGCAACGGTTAGAGATAGCTCCAATGCAAATTTCTTCGTTACTGACCTTGATACCTTTGGTGGTAACTCGGGCTCCGTTGTGGTCAATCAATCTTCAGGGATGGCCGAAGGGATCCTCGTAAGAGGGGATACAGATTACGAAGTGGTCACTTATAGTGATGGTAGTCGTTGTCGTCAGGTTAATATTTGTGCTCAAGATGGATGTGGGGGAGAAGAGGTGACAAAACTCTCTATCGTAGAAGGTCTACCTTCTGTGGCCTCCTTTGAAGAAGTCTACGCCGGTGTATTTGAGGATCAAAGCTATCCTGAGATTAGTGAAGGACTTCCTATTCCTTTCTATGGATCAAGCTTTGGGGATTACACGATTGGTGGCGTTAAATTTTTGGAGCAGTGTGGTATGCACTACTATAAGTCAGAGCAGGTCAGTCAGTGGGAGTCATCCTTTGTAGGAAGTTGCTCAAGTAATGACCTTGCTGCACTAGTATCGAGCTTTGCCGACTTGTTATATTTCTAAGAAAAGATTTAAATATAGGGGAAATGAGTAAAAAATTTATTTCCCATCGACTGGGCAGAATCTCAAAATTTGGTAAGTCCTTGGCAAAAGCATCGGGTCACTTGGCCCATGCCGCGGCCAAGGATAAACTTTCAAAACTGACCTCCAAAGCAGAGGAGGTCAGATCTATGGCCGAAAGAGTGGCCGCAGCTAAAGAAATTGTAACTTCTATGGGCGAGCTTAAGGGTGCTCTGATGAAGTTAGGTCAGATGATCTCTATCACCGAAGACATGATCTTGCCTCCAGAAATCACGGCCATTTTTTCTCAACTCCAAAAAGATGCTCCAGCTATGACAGAAGAAGAACTGGATGAAGTCTTCCTGGATACTTTTCAAAAACGTCCCGAGCAAGTCTTTAAGTCTTTTGACCGCAAGCCCATTGCTGCGGCATCCATTGGTCAAGTTCATCGCGCGACTTTGGAATCCGGAGAAGTGGTGGCGGTTAAAGTTCAGTATCCCAAAATTGTTCAGGCCATAAAGTATGATATCTCTAATATTGATCGCTTAAAAAAAGTTCTGCTCTCGATTTTTCCCGGGCTACCCAATGTGGATACTTACTTACAAGAACTCAAGCGATCCCTATTGGAGGAATGTGACTATCGCTCTGAATTAGAGTCGCTTCAATTCTTTCGTGAAAAAAGTGCCGAGCGCTTTCCACAAATTAAAATTCCTAAGGCCTACCCCGAGTACTCCAGCACGACGGTTTTAACGATGGAATATATAGAGGGAGAGAGTTTCATAGAATCAAAGAGGTATGATCAGCAAGTTCGAGATGAGCTGGCCCAATTGCTCTATGACTACCATAATTTTTGCTTCTATGAATTGCGCAAGCTCCATACTGACCCTCAGTATGGTAATTTTCTCTTTAGTGAAGATTCGATTTGTTTTCTCGACTTTGGATCGATTCGCAGTTTTGATGAAGACTTTGTTGAGTCCTATATTGACCTTCTGGAGTCTATTGAGAATCGAGATCTTCCTCGCTACAAGAGTACTCTGATTAACTTTGGCTTCTTTGATGAAGGCGACTCGGATCAACTCTTTTCTGATCATTTGGATATGGTTTACAAACTCTATAAACCCTTTCTAGAGAAAGGGAAGCATGGAATAGAAAAAGAAAACCCCTTTGATCTGGTAAAGGGCTTTGTTGAATCCATAGATCTCAAAGGACGTAATACTCCGCGCGAAGAGTTCCTTCTGCTTGATAGAACCCACCTCGGCCTTTACACTAAGGTTAAACAATGGGATGCCAAAATCGATTGGCTGACTTCTAAGCACTATGAATGGACTCGCTATGAAAAAACAAATTAGCCTTCTGACTTTCTTCCTCTTCTTGAGTTCTCCCATATTCGCAGAGAAGGCCACCTTCGCAGGTGGATGCTTCTGGTGTATTGAATCCGTTTTAGAGAAGGTCGATGGGGTTCATTCTGTCGTGAGTGGCTACATGGGGGGAAAGAAAGAGGATGCAAAATATAAGAAAGTATCAACGGGAACGACGGGGCATTATGAAGTCGTACAAGTGGATTATGATCCCAAGAAAGTTTCCTATGACGTCTTACTTCAGGCATTCTGGGATGAGATCGATCCCACTCAGGAAGATGGCCAGTATGTAGACAAAGGTGAGCAGTATAAGACAGTGATCTTCTATCACAATGAAGAGCAAAAGAAATTGGCCGAGCTATCTAAAGATAAGCTTTCTCAATCAAGAAAGTACAAAAAGCCTATTGTTACTCAGATAAAAAAAGCCATGGCCTTCTATCGTGCAGAGGAGCATCACCAAGATTATTATAAGAAGAATCCCATTCGCTATAAGATGTATCGTATGGGCTCAGGACGCAAGTAGGTTTTACTTGAGAAATTGAAAGTGGATGTAGTAGTTACAGGTCTCTTTAATTTCTTTTCTCACCCAAGCAATGTCGTGAATGGTGGCATTGCTTTTTCCAACAGAAGTAACTAAAGTAAAAAGTCTTCTCAGGTTGTGAAGAGGACAAAACTTCATGGTCAAAATCCTTCGTAATGTTATTTCATGAGGTTCTTTTTGAGCTGCAGAAGTTCTTGCAATTCCATTCGTAAACTTTTTCGCAAAGTATTCTTTCCTTGGTGCTCTAAGTATTTA
>JBFHGF010000352.1:0-3710 GCA_041583335.1 Bacteriovoracaceae bacterium | reverse complement strand
AATGCGGCTTCAGCACTGGGTCCTCTTTTTCGAACCACGTACCACTTACCACCAGCATTCGCTCTTGCTCTTACTTCAAAGAGCTCAGGTCCTTCTTTATGGGCCTCTACTTCAACTTTTTTTACAAAGGGAAATCTTTCTGAAAAATAATCTTTGAACCATGAGAATTGGAATCTTTTATTGGACATACTTCCTCCATATGAAATGAACTCGCGAAGGTTTGTCGTGAGTGAGGAAGCGGTAGCAAGATTAGCTCCTCTCTTCCTCACCTTCAAGATGGTATGCTTAAGTTTAATGTCAAGGGCGGTTCAATTATTTATTTCCGTTTACTTCACCGTTGCCATCATTGCCATTGCCATGGCGACGTGGTCTGTTACTTGTTCCACGATGGCCCTGGCCACCATGACGTTGGTTATTTCTTGGACCACCACGATTACCATCGCGATCCTTACGAGGGCCACGATTACCTTGACCTGGCTGATCAGGTTTAGAAAAGTCTTTAGTCTGACCAAAGTAGCGTCTAAACATTCCCCTCTTGGCCATATCCGATTGGTTAGTTACACGAAAACGATCATCTATCATTAGCTTGTCCACACAAGCGAGACATATCCACTCGGCTTCAGTTGTGGGCATACTATGTTTATAGCGCTCCACATCGGGATGAATCAATCCACAGTGCTCGCAGTAGTTACGAGTAACCTGATGCTTCTCCGATTGCTTTATCTCACGCCCCTTAGCTGACGCGCGATGGTTCTCCATTTTATTGGAACGGAATCCCGCTTCCATTAATTGATCTTTAAGACTTTTCTTTGCCATATCTTCCTCAAACTCAACTGTTGAAGTTCATAATTCTAACAGACGTCATAATATCAAATTATCTTTATGAGGAAAATCGTTTATCGCAATTTCAAGAGCTTATCGTGCGGAGCAACAAAAACCATCTAAAAAACTCAATTTTTACTCATTTATCCCGATAAAGAGAATGTGAAAGTATACCTTTTGGCCCTGAGCCTATTGCTTCATTCCCCTTCTTCCCTGGCCATGAACTATGACCAAGAGAGCTGTATTCCCCTTCAGTGTGGGCAAATGGCCCGTCTAAGGATGAGTCGCCAAGGGACAGAGAAGCTGCTCAAAATTGGAATCGACACCGTCGGAGAAAATCTCGACTTCAAAGCTCTGGCCAATGAGGCCCTCGACAAAGAAGACTTTCCCTTTTCCTTTAACTTGGGCTCCCAAGCTTCGGGCATCAAGGCACAAATCGACGACCTCGAATTCAACGCCCTTAAGTTTGGAAATAGTGAAGTCGACATTGAAGAAGACAAAGTTCATGTCTGTGTACCCGTTGATGAACTGGATATGAGTGTAGATGCTCAATTTGATATTAAAGGCCACAACACTTCCCATAAAGGAGCGCGCGCCTTTGTAGACCCTGCCGACTCATCCAAGCCTAAAGTATGCTTCAATGGTGAAATTGGACTTGATGGCCAAATCAAAGATTTAGTTCATATAAAAAATGAAGTCCCTACCGATATTGGACAAGAAACTAAAATGTCCATGCTCGATGTGGATATCGATAAGATGGATGAAGATGAATTACTCTTCACCTACATGTCCCTCTACTTTATGGAAGACAATATGGAGCTTCCCGTAAAGTTTGATTGGATGTCTCGCAAGAGCTGGGCCGATATCTACAACCTTGTGGGTGAAATTACTCCTGAAAATATGAAGAAGATGATGGACATGGATCTGATGAGAAATAAGCTCAAAGATATCAAGGGTGGTCTTCCCCCTAAGCCCAAATCAGATCGCCCCGAAGAAGGGCTCGTCAATTACCTTGGAAAACTAAAACTCGACCTCAACCTAAGTGAAAATAAAACGCCTGATAATCCTGAAGAGGATTATAGAGATAAGGTTTGGAAAATTTGGCAGGAAGAAGCTGAAGATAAAGCAAGTGCTGATCCTGCTGATGCCCCCAGCGGCTTCTACGGATTGTGGAGAAAAGCGGCCGACGCGGTGGTTGGCTTCAAAGATCGTGTCGTTGATTCAGCGACCACAATTACCAGTGGAGTAAAGCAGAGTTTAATTCACAATTCAGAAGAGCTTATTCGTTCTCGTTTCTTACCTTACTTACAAGAATCTTTTAATAAAAGTGTTTCTGGCTCCGCTCCTGTTATGACGGCCGTGGCGAAAACCGCGGAGATGAAACTCATTCCCCTGGCCAAGAAGAAGGCCAACGAGGCCATTGCTCGCCTCCAGAGTACGGCAAATTTTAGTTCAATCACCAGGACTAGCCTCAAACGCCCCTTTATCAATGTCCAAGACTTGGCCGATAGAGAAACGCTCAAACGCATTGAAGATAGAATGGACTTTAATTACTACAATCTCGCCAGTGATCAAATTCGTAATATTCGAATGTTTCAAGATAAAGATCAAGTTATTAAGTCCGCAGACTATATCCTCCAAAATATTGAACACTATATTGATAGCGTCTCTTCGACCAGCTCCGACCGTAATGCTCAAAAGCTCTTGGCCGAAACAATCATCCCCTTTCTCTCTAAACTTAGAGATAATATGTACTACCAGTCAGGGGGCCATATTCCAAAATACTTAAAAGATAAGACCTTGGCGCTCATTCAGAAGTCGAGATCGAAATCTGCGATAATAGCCGAAAATATCAGTTACAGAAATAGAGATCTAGAACTTGAACTCACTACTCGTTGGTTCAATGAACTCTCCGGCGGCCCCGAAGTAACTGTTGCCACGGAAGAGCTCTGTGCCCAAGGCGTAGGTGTGCTTCGTAACTCGAGTAAGATCTCCAACGAAGAGCTCCAGTCCTATGATCTTTCCGCCAGCCTCTCCATTGATGCAGTCAACGCGTTAATAGCGAAACTCTCTAAAGACGGTCAATTTGACTTCTGCCTCCACAACGGCCAAGTCAGTACCTGCTCGACGGTACACGGAAATTACAATAACCGTTGTCGCTTTGAGAATCCGCCTAAAGTAAGATGGAATACCAAAACGAAGAAGCATGAAATAAAACTCGACAACCTCCAATGTGAAACTCGACTTATCAATGCAGATAAGCGCTGTGGCATACAAGATAAGCCTTCAAAAATTCCCATTCTAGGTTTTCTTTTAAATGCTATTGGCAAAGGGGTGGGAAATACTTGTAAGTTTCTTTCCGACCAAGCGGATAATGTCGTCACTGGCTCCGTAGGGCAAAATCTAGTCGATGTTACGGTTGAGCTAGAGCCCGAAATTTGTGGAACAAGTGTTTGTATGCAACCCAATCTCAAAGACACAAAGATCATAACGGATATGGAAAATGTGAATCCAAACTTGGCCAGTATGATTGGAAAACTCGTGGGAATCGTCACCTCTCCCATCACTGATGTGGTGAAGAGTCAGATTGTCGATGATGCCCTCATGACTTTCATGGAGTCTGAAGTTTCTCAACCGCTTGAATCCCCCATAGGGATTTATCCGCGAAAAATTGTATCCGAAGCTGGTAGTATTACAGTTCTCTCCGATATTGAGCCCGAAGAGGAACTCAGTGGCTTCTTTGCCGATTGCCTAAAGCAGGACCAATCGTGTAATGTAGACCACTTTTTAAATCTTGAGGCCAAGGCCTCTGCAAGAACTCCTGCAACCCGATAGTACATTTATAAGATTATGAAAGAATATACTTTAAAAATTGTAAACGACCACTT
>JBFHGF010000351.1:0-3710 GCA_041583335.1 Bacteriovoracaceae bacterium | reverse complement strand
GATGTGAGGTTTCTCAATTTTGAATTGATTCAAAAGGAAGGAGGGAAAACGAAGTTAAGTTTCTCCTTTCTCGGTGACATGAAAGGCTGGATGCCCAACTGGTTAATAAATCTTATACAAAGGAAGTGGCCCATGCGCTTTATTCAAAGCATCCGCTTACAAGTGAAACACGGGAGGGTCAAAGACTTAAGTATTTACAATAGGTTAAAGCGTGGCACAAATGTGATAGATAAGAATCATTAAAAAAACTTATATAGATTAGCAGAAAATAATACTTTCTATTAATATTCTTTTTGGCCATCATAATTTCAGAAACGATTTTATCGCTACAACATAAGTTTAAAAATAAGAACCATACTGGAGGTAAACATGAAGAAAATGATTTTAGGACTTTTGGCCGTTGCTGCACTATCAACTCAAGCTGCTGATCTTGACCTTTCTAAGTCAATGATTTCTTGGGTAGGAAAAAAAGAGGTAGTAGATAGTAAGCATTTAGGTAATGTTAAATTCAAAAGCGGAAGCTTAGATATCAAAGATGGAAAACTTACTGGTGGTAGCGTTGTAGTTGATATGAACACCATCAACTCTACCGATCTCGAAGGTGAGTGGAAAGGAAAGCTTGAGGGACACCTTAAGAATGACGACTTCTTCAAAGTTGCTAAGTACCCAACTTCAACTTTTAAAGCAACTTCTGTAACAGCTACCGGTAAAGGGCAATACAAAGTAAAAGGTGATCTTAAGATTCTTGACGCCACAAATTCTGTTGAAGTTATCCTTACTGAAAAAGGTAAAGAGTATACTGGTAAATTCAAAATTGACCGTACAAAATGGGGTCTTAAATATGGATCAGGAAGCTTCTTTGACAACCTAGGGGATAAAGCAATCTCTAACGAAATTGCCCTCGAGCTTAAGCTTGTAACTAAATAATTATACCTAATTCTCAGACCCTTATTCTATTTAGGGGTCTGAGATCTTTTCGGCATTGCCGATGCCCATCTGAACGTCCTATAATGGCACTATATCAAAGCTTTTATAAGGATATCTTATGTTTTCAAAACTTCTACTTACCCTAAGTTTCTTTTTCACTTTGACTACTGCTTTCGCAAAAGATCACCCCGTTGTTGTGATGGAGACTACTCAAGGAACTATCGAGATTAAGCTCTTTGAAGATAAGGCCCCTGAAACGGTTAAGAACTTCCTCACTTATGTAAAGGAAGGCTTCTATAACCAAACTATTTTTCATCGCGTGATCGACGGCTTTATGATTCAAGGGGGAGGATATACCGCTGACCTCAAGAAAAAGGAAACTCATGCTCCTATTCAAAATGAGGCCAATAATGGACTTCAAAATACAACGGGAACCATTGCCATGGCCCGCACCAGCGACCCTCACTCTGCAACGGCCCAATTCTTTATCAACGTAAGTGATAATAGTAACCTCAATCATATTGCTCAAACACCCAGAGGATGGGGATACTGTGTCTTTGGTCAAGTGGCCAAGGGAATGTCTGTGGTGAATAAAATTAAGAAAGCACAAACTCGTCGCAATGGTCCCTTTGCTGATCTTCCCGCTGAAAATATCATTATGACTAAGGTCTACCTAAAAAAATAAATGGCGCAGAATCTAGGGCCTAATCGAGTATGGCCCGCCATTAATTTTCCTTTCACTCTGGCCCCTATGGTGGGGCTTAGCCATGTGGCGCTTCGCTCACTTATTCAAGATTATATGCCTCAATCGGCCGTAACCTATTGGCCAACAGAGATGCTTAACTCTCGTAAGCTGCCCTTTCAAAATGTAGGTGCTACGCCTGAGACTTTAAGGACGGAACGTGATCAATACTTGGTTCCTCAGATTTTGGGAAATGAGCTCAAGTATATTGGACCCAGTTTAGAGAAGTTAAAGGATATTGACATAGGTGGTGTGGATATCAATATGGGTTGTCCTGTATCTCGCGCCTTAAAACATAATTATGGCGTTGCTCTTATGGGGGAACCCGAATATGCATGGGGGATAGTGGCGGAAACCAAGAAGTGCTCAGAAGTTCCCGTAACGGTAAAGCTACGGGCCGGACTTGACTTTCTCGAGGACACAAAAGAACAGGAAGCGCATTTTGATCGCTTCACAGCGGGACTCATTGAAGCGGGAGCTGATTTACTGTGCTTACATCCACGTATGGCCAGTCAAAAGCGTAAAGGTAATGCTGACTGGAGTCAGATAAAGAAATTAAAAGAGAAATCTTCAGTCCCTATTATTGGAAATGGAGATATTCAATGCTGGGAAGATGCCATGGCGATGCTTCGTGAAACAGGTTGTGATGGTGTGATGATTGGTCGAGCATTGACCGCCCGTCCCTGGATGATGTGGCAGTTGGGTGAAGAATTGGGAATGGCACCACCTGTAGGAAAAGAGGGAAAGAGGGCTCCTCGAACCAAAGAAGAAGAGGCCTTAGAATATGGCAGGGCCTTAAAGCAATTTGTGATTTACTGCTTTGAATTCTTTGATGGGACCTTTGCCAATAAGAAAATAAAGTTTTACCTACGAGTCTCTCATATGTGGCTAAACTTCGGTCACGCTCTTTGCAAGAAGTTGGGAAAATGCAAAACCCCTGAAGAGTATATCGAAATTATTGAAGATTTTTTTTCTAAGAGTGGGCTAAGTTACTCAAAGTACACGAATTTGACATACTAGGAGACTAAATAAGTCCATTGAAAGTGCCGATAAAGTCTCTATGTTGAAATTATTTACCTTACTTTCACTCCTATCCTTTTCATTATTTGCAAATGAAGATCAAGCTGGTTTGTCTGTGGGAGAAGGTCAGGAAATACTCAATGCCTATGATCAACTTATCGATTATGTGGATCACCGAGAAGTTACACCCGTATGCTTAAATGGGGTGGAGCCAATTAAGGAGGATACTTTTTTTGTAATCCGGAACTGATCATGTCGGCGGCATCTTATTTCTATCTCAAAGATAAGAAGGCCAAAAGTAACTTGTGGCAAAACTTGAAGTCTCGCGGAGGTCCATGGAGATCGGGTGATATTTATCTAAGCGGCTTTGATGTCGATGTCTACGATTATACTCTTACGATTAAAGGTAGAGGTAAAGAGAAGGTGATTATCTCCTTTCCTCAAGTTGATATCAATCAACCGATCAAAGCAGAGTTTACGAGTGATGATGGAAGTGTTGATCGCTGTATTTCAAGTGACTCTTTAGACATTCTCAAAATGAGTGCGGCCACTGTTGATAAGTGGAATCAATTATCAAAAGAGCAAAGAAAGAATTGGAAGAACTTTTGTGCCGAATATAAGAGTTATGAAGATAGGGCCATGCTCTTTGAAAAGAATAATTGGTCCATGTATGAAAAGAGTCAAAATGGAGATAGGGAGCAAAGGGTAACTTATATGAGATGTCCGGCCGGCATAAGGTGGAAAGAAATCGCTGCCCAGGCTTTGTGTGGAGAGACCACAAGCTCTCGTGGAGGATACCCTATGATCAATCCCCACTTTAAAGAGTATTTTCCTAATCTCTTAATTCCTGAATCATTCATGTACTTCTTTGATGGCTACGGTGACTTCAATGCTGAACGAGCCCTTTTCTTGGCCAATGCAGAGAATGTTACGGGGGATGAAAAAGGTGACATGATTTTGGGAATGAAAAATGGAAATGGCCTTGGCCTCTATTTCGATAGCTTGGGCTACGACTATGGCG
>JBFHGF010000350.1:0-3712 GCA_041583335.1 Bacteriovoracaceae bacterium | reverse complement strand
TCTTACTGAATCAAAGGCAACTTCAAAGGCCTTTGGTCTTTCAAGCAGAAGCTTTTGTGTTGTGTAACCAAATGAAGAAGCAAACTTAAGAAGAGCGATCTCCATTGGATCTCCAATGGACTCATCTGGGTTTTGCTCTGAGAGTTGACCACTATTGCATAGGCAGGAAACAGTGAGAGCATCATTAAAATGAGTGGAGTCTTCTTTTTCTTTAAGTATTCCATGAGGTGTTATGAGTAGCTCAACCGTCATTTTATTTTCTGTAAGAGTTCCTGTTTTATCGGTGAAGATAATAGAGGTCGCCCCTAAGGTTTCAACTACGGAGAGTTTATTGATTAGGGCATTCTTTGCGGCCATACGCCACATGCCTTTGGCCAGCGCCATCGTCGCCACAATGGGAAGTCCTTCTGGGATGGCGGCAACGGCGAGGGCAAGTGCCGTTTCGAGCATAATAAAGAGGTCTTTACCGCGTAGAAACCCCGCTAGTACGATAAAGAAACTAATGGCAAGAGAAACCCAGACCAACTGTTGTCCCAGTTTATCGAGCCTTTCTTCTAGGGGAGTGACTTCTTCTTTGGCCTCTTGAGTAAGTTTGGCAATTTTTCCAAGCTCTGTCTCCATACCTGTGGCCGTAACGACGGCCTTAACTGTTCCTCGCGTAATCGAGGTTCCTTTATAAAGCATGTTGATTCGCTCAGCGAGCATCGTATTATCTTTGAGCACTATATCTTCTTTATCAACGGGGACTGACTCACCGGTCAGGATCGATTCATCCACGGCCAATCGTGAGGATTCAACCAGACGTGCATCAGCGGTGATGATATCCCCGGCCTCAAGAAGTAGAATATCGCCAGGGACGATATCAACGGCATTGATTGTGTGAGGTTGTCCATCTCTAAGAATATGGGTAATGGTGAGGCCCATTTTCTTGAGTGATTCCATAGATCGAATGGCCTTAAGCTCTGTGGTGTAACCCATGATGGCATTGATAATGAGAACTAAAATTACAGAGAGTCCTTCGATATATTGTCCCAAAGAAAAGGAGACAACTGCTGCAGCACTTAGTAGTAGAACAATGACACTTTTAAGTTGGCGAAAGAAAATAGTCCATTTTGAAATAGGCTTTTTCTCTGTGAGTTGATTTCTTCCATACGTTTGAAGGCGGGAGATGGCCTCGGTCTCGGATAGACCTCTGCCGGCATCTGAGTTGAGCTCTTTTAGAGTAGAATCAATCGTTAGGTTGAAGTAGGTTTTATTCATCGCAGGCCCTGTCGTAGTAATTCAACCCTAATTATATAGGTCGAAATACCATTTTTACAACTGAAGCAACTATAGCAGTTGTAGAAAGATGAATAAAACTTAATTTAAAGAGGAGGCAGTGCAATCAGCCCTGAGCGATACTTCTCAGAATTAGTCCAACGTGGCCCACCATCTTCTGCCAATGGGTTGAAGTTGCTAAATTCAAGGTTATCAATTGAAGTAAAGTGGCGAGTGCTATGGGCCTCTACGACTTTTTCATAGGTTCCAGGAAAGACATGGTACCCCGTATTCGCCGTTCCTACCCAGTAAGGGTATTGATAGAGAAGAGTAGGGGTTGTTTTCTCAAAGCCAACTAAGTCGTATTTAAAGTCCACGTGGTTATACCAGTAGCTGCTATCATTTCTAACGCGATAGTAACGGTAGAGGTGATAACCTTTAGAGGACCAACGCTTCTCTTCTGTGTCCCATTGAGTGGCAACTTCAACGATGGAGTCTAGTGGAGTAGGGTTCCAGTAGTAAATTTTCCAACCTATTTTTTGAAGAGCATCTTGCAGGGCCGTTCCCCCGACACCATTTCTTCTGACAAAAGTCATAATTTTATTCCATTGCTCATTCTGGTCCGTCTTTTGGAAACCTTCTTTTAAGCACTGAAGCGCAAGGCCGACACAGCTGGTGGAGCGCATTTCCGTGGCCCAACTTTCTGGGAAACCTTCTCTTCTTATTTCACGGGGGAGGTACTTGAGTTTTTTACCATCACTGCGGCGAGCTCCTTTTGTCATTGAATAACGTCTCTCTCCATAGAATTTAGAAAGACACTTATTTCCTCGAATGCAATGGGACTTATAGAAAGCGAGATGCTCTTCTTTGTGGCGAGCAAGGCATTTGGCCGACTCATCAATAAGCTGAGAGATAGATTGTTGATGAAGTTCTTTTTCTTCTTCACTAAAGGAAAGCTCTCCTTCATAGGCAGCATGGATAATTCTTGAGAGAAAAAGGGAGAGTAAAAGAAGCAGTGCTATTTTTGTTTTCATATCGTTTTAGCCTTGAGTGAATTTGGCGCATACTAATTTTAGTTAGGGACAATGGCCAGACAGGAGGGTGATAATTACAATTTCTGTGCTGATAAGTACCAGATATTAGGTACTATGTTCTGGATCATATTAATTTGGAGACATTCAGGTACTCTCGAAATAGAGGTGGATTATGATTTATATACTTGGAAAGTTGAATGAAGAGCGCACGACTCTAGTTCGAGAGTGTTTTCGTGAATTTGAATTTGAAGTCAAATTCTCACAAGAAGCACAGGACTTTAGGGGGACATTGATTTCTCTCGATAAGGAGGCCTCTCAAAAATTGCAAAAATGGGGTGTTGATTTCATTAACTGGGATCTTCTTTTTTCAGTTCTAGGTCCGCATGATCAAGTGGGAGCAGTAAAAGAAAAGTTAATCGCGAGGCTCGAAGTTCTCAGAGAAGTATTGGCGGTTACACATCCACCGGCTGTGGAAGAGTTTCATGGCAGTATTCGTGTTCATGATTTGGCTAGATCATCAAAATTTTATACCTGGCTATTTGGGGTGACTCCCAAAGAGTGGACTCATCGCTATGTTACCTTTTTGAGAAAGGATATACCTTTTAACTTTGTGCTCTTAGTATCTGACGGTAAAGAATTACATCAAGATACTCTCTATCATTTAGGAATGGGAGTGGCCTCTAAAGAAGAAGTTGTCGGTTTTTATCACTCTGCTGTAGAGAATGGTTTTGAAATTCACAATCCTCCCCGCACCACTTGGAGGGGGACTCCGTTGCACGAGTTATGGCTAAAAGATCCTGATGGTACATTAGTTGAGATCTATGCTCGGCTAACTGAAGAGGAACTTAAAGAGATGCCTGAAGATATGGAACCTATTTTTCTTGTATAAAGTTAGCAAGGTTCGCTAAAATAGTTCCATGAAACAAATATCTCTTATCTTTTTACTCGCACTATGGATACCAAACTCACAGGCGAAGTTCGCAGCTTGGGTAATGGATATCCCCTGTACCGGTATAAAACTGAAAGTCTCTTCTTGTGATAATAGAAGCTATTCTAACCTGAGTTTTTATAAGAAAATATTTGCTGAGAAAAAAAAGAAGTCTGAAATCATTTTAAAAGGTGCTGTGGTCAAAGGTGAGATTTTGGAAACGGCTCCCGTTGCTTGTCGCCCCAAACAAAAACTCGATTTGACTCGTTATAAAGAAGGTAATTACCGTGGCAAAGAATTTCTTGTCCTAGGTAAAACATGTGCTGAAATAAATAAAGATGAGCTTATTATTCGCGCCACAAAGAGCTTCTGTGACACACCCGGCGCACTCGAAATTCGTGACTGCTTTTATAACAAGTTTCAATATACAAAAAAAATGATCATCACAGAGTCGATTCAAAAGCTATAAATAAAGCATAGACTTCAGCTTATA
>JBFHGF010000349.1:0-3715 GCA_041583335.1 Bacteriovoracaceae bacterium | reverse complement strand
CCCCACTAAGGGAGCCATCATTGAAAACCCCGTGCTCTCTCTTTTGCTTGATTCCCCATAGGTGGGGCGCCTTTACTTGGGCCCGTCCCATGTCTTTGGGGTACTCAAGGTTATGATCTTTGTAAAAGAATGTTTTGATGGTGGAGTCAGGAACCAGACCGCGGGTAAGAGAAGAAATTTTCTTATCACTGGTCACTTTTGCAAAGTGCATGGATTTTTCATGGATATATTTGTAGTCGGGGTTGCGATTGCCCCAGCCCCAGAACTTTTGAATGCGTAGAACATCACGGCTGATGGCATAGGGGTCAATGGTTTTATTTCCTAGTCCAGGAACGAAGACGCCGGCGGCCTTCCCGGAGTGGCAAGCTGTGCAGCCAAGAACTCCCACATCCATATCTTTATATTTAACATTGAAGACACCCATGATTTTCTTATCTCTAAGAATGAGCCCGTACTTTTTGGAAATGAATTCGGTTACAAAATCGGCCTTGCTCATTTTTAAATCACCGCTGCGATCTTCACCGAGCATCCACATAAAGCGTGAGAGGTTGGGGGAGATCGTCATTCCACGACCCTTTTCAAAGAAGTGCCAGTTGGTGAAAATGTTGGCCGCTTTGTCGTGCATTTGCTGACGACTCTCTGCTGATACAGCGGGATGGAGACTTACAAATAAGAGGGTGGTGACTAAAAATTTTCTTTTCATAATCTCATCATCTTTTCTCAATCACGGCCCGTCAAATAGGGGTGCGTTGAATTTTGGAAAAGGCTTTTGACTAGACACAGCGCTGTTTAGCTTTATCTAGTGGACTGCGATCTTGAATATGAGCATTGTATATTTATAATCAGTAACTTAGACCTTTTAGCTTTTTAGGTGTTTTATGAAATATTCAGTTCTGGACTTATCTCCCATTCTTGAAGGCCATGATGCCCGCGATTCTTTTTCTCGTTCTGTGGAACTTGCCCAGGCCTGTGAGGCCTTAGGGTATGAACGCTTTTGGATGGCAGAGCATCATAATTTAACAGGTGTAGCTAGTGCGGCCACCTCCGTTATCCTCTCCCATATTGGAGCAAAGACAAAGAGCATCCGTATTGGTGCTGGAGGAATCATGCTACCCAACCATTCACCCTTGGTGATTGCGGAGCAGTTTGGAACGCTTAAGGCCCTCTATGGCGATCGTATTGATCTAGGGCTAGGTCGTGCGCCAGGAACGGGCAGAGAAACTCTACATGCCCTGCGAAGAACACCACAATCCAGTGACAATTTTCAGCACGATGTTCAAGAACTGCTTCACTACTTTAACACCCCTCTAGGGGAGAGCGCTATTCAGGCGGTGCCTGGTCAAGGTATGGGGATACCGCTTTGGATTCTAGGCAGTAGCTTATATGGCGCCCAGTTGGCCGCGCACTTGGGTCTGCCGTATGCCTTTGCTTCTCACTTTGCACCCGGTTATTTAGCGCGGGCCACAGAGGTGTATCGCGAACAATTTAAACCTTCCTCTTTTCAAGAACGTCCCCACTTTGCCATGGCCGTGAATGTCTTTGCTGGGCAGAGTTATGAAGACGCCCTCTATTATCGATCGAGTGCGGAACAAATGGTTCTAAAATTACGCTTTGGCACGCCAGGTCCACTGCCGGCTCCAGTAAAAGGATTGCGCGATCAAGTTGACCCGATAAAGATGGAAATGGTAGATGAGTTCCTCGCCGTTTCTCTTACAGGAACTCTTGATCAGATGAGAGAGCAATTGGCCCAAATCAGAAATGAGTATCGTCCGGACGAGATTATATTCAATTCCAATGGCTTTGATCAAAAGCAGAGGTTATTGGGTTTTGAGTATGTGACGAAAATTTTATCTGAATAGGGCCAGGCATATATAAACTTTTTGAAGGCATGAGTTAATGAAGAAATTATTTATTCATTTTGGACCAGGTGGTCACCCCGAAGTTGATCGACACTTCTTGAACGATCAAAACATTACATTTTTGCAGCAGCCCTACTATTCGGGCAGTGGAGAGTATCTAAATACAGTTATAGAAGACACACGATGTAAAGTGGAGCAGGCCCTTGAAGGTGGCGGTGAAGTTGAAATTGTGGCCCATAGCTTTGGTGCTTTCCTCGTTAATCAACTGCCCCAAGAGCTAATAGATCGTCTCTACAGAGTACACTTCATTGCTCCAACATTTAATTTCTTCCACTCTCTCACAAATCTCTTCCAATATGGGGTCGGTCATGACGCCGCTCTTCTAGAGGCGGACTTAAATGACCTTATTAAAAATCCTAGTCCTGAACTTTTTTGGGGATTCTTTGGAAAGTTCGTTGAAGTTTATCCGGAATATTTAAGTTTATACTTTCACGATCAAGAGAAGTTTAAGGCTTATCTTGAAGTGGCAAAAGACTTTCCTGAACTTGAGGAAAGTTCTTTAGTGACGGCAGTTAATGAGCTGATTACTCAATTTAATATTTTTCCTCCGGTCTTTAAGGCCTATTCAAATGTGAGTTTTTATCTTGGAAAGTTTGATCCCTTAGTTCCTGAAGCAGATCGCAAGTTACTGGATCAAACATTCGGTGCTGAGAAGATTAAGCTTTTTGATACAGGACATTTCCCCCATATTGAGGGAAGAGTTACTTTCTAAAAGTTTCAATACTCATATTAAAAGTCAGCAAATCTACTTTTACGAATTGGGGCATCACAGGGGTTTCTGGCAATTGAACTCCTAAGATTTTTGAGCCCAGAAAGTCACAGAGAATTCTTGTGATGACGATAGTGTGGCCAAGTAAGCAAGAGGGACCAAAGATAGGAACTCCTTCTTTGAGGGCCATCGCTTTGAATTCACGGATACTTTCTTCATTAAGATAACTGGGGGGATGAGGGATAAAGCTATCAATGATGAAATCCAGTCTATCGTGGTCAGTCGTTCCTTCTTCTATATTAAGGAAATCTTCAAATTTAAATTCTTCTCCTTGAAACTTGTAGAAATGAATTCCAAGGCCAATGACATAAGCGCTATAGACGGGAATATTAAATTTTCGGCATGCCTGATGTAGAGTCGTATGCGCTTCTATTGGAAAGACATCGATTTCATCAACGATAAAATCACAGCCCTTAACAAATTCTTCTGCATTTTCTGGGGTAATTCCCATGGGAAAGGAAATTAAATTACTCTCTGGTGCAATATTTTTTATTTCTTCGATGGATACATCAAGTTTGGTGCGACCGACGGTTTGATAGTTGGCAATGACTTGCCTATTGATATTGGAGGTATCTACTGTGTCGGCATCTGCAAGATGGAGAGTATTTACTCCTAATCGGGCCAGGTATTGAGCGATGTTGGAACCCATGCCGCCAAGACCTGCGATTCCTATTTTGAGGTTTTTGATTTTTTCTTGGCCTTCTTTACCACCAATAAAGAAATGATTTCTCTGGGTTCTCTCAAAGTAGTCGTCATTTATTAAGATTTCTTGTGCATTTATAGCTTTCATTATTAAATCCTTCTTTGATATTTCCTATCATTGTCGGTAATAATATATTTATATTTAGAATATTCTATAAGGAATAGTCATTACAAGGATTCCACTATGGACCAATCAAGAACGAAGTTTGCTGGTATATTTAGAACAGCAAGAAAACTATACAAACTCAACCAAAGTGAGTTTGCAAAGAGGCTTGGGATTACCCAAGGTACAGTTTCGAAGCTTGAGAAGGGGTTGCTGGGTCCT
>JBFHGF010000348.1:0-3728 GCA_041583335.1 Bacteriovoracaceae bacterium | reverse complement strand
CCTCCCTCCCCCTTGTTAAGAGCAGTTATCGTAATGCCTTCAAACTTATGAATTTAAGAAAAAGGGCCGAATACTTTCCCAGAGGTTCTTACGAAATCATTCCAGAGCTAAGGCTTAGGAAAGATTCACTTCCCAACCTTATTATGGAAAAAAGACTTTCCCTAGTCTATAAATACGCCGTTCTCTTCTATGTTTCCCCTAAGAACCCCAAACTTGCCAAGCTTATCCATCGAGGCCTGCTGCTGGCCTATCAGGATGGCAGTTTTTTAAAAATATTTAATGAAAGTGAAGTGGTTAGAGATGTTACCAATATTGTAAAAATTGGGGAGCGCCATCAAATTGTTATTCCCAATCCCTTCTTATCAAAATCAATAGAACAATTGCCCAATCGCTTTTGGGAATTTCCTATTCCCCAAAAAGACTTAGAAGCTTCTTCACTCTACCAACTCTTCTCTTCCCTTTAAGAAAAGTATAGAATAAAACATATTCTCATTTTCTATCATGGATGATACTAGGTGCATTTCTTTTCAAAATTAGATCTCTTTAAACTTCATACTAAGATAACCAGTTTCTTTTTGGGGCCATCCGAAGACAAACTCTTCACCTCAAAAGTAGGACTCATTCTTCTCTACCACTATTTAGGAATCTTTCAATTTTTCTTCTGTTACTCCCATGGTATCAAAATGACGGCCTATGTAATATTCACGGCCACAGCTCTCAATCACCTCACCATTTACCTCTTTAAGAAAAATATGATTAGAGAAGAAGGCCTACTCAAACTTATTGCTACGACATTCCTTATGTTAATTACTGGTGTTTATATTGCAGCAGGAGCAGGAATAAACCCAACAGTGGTATGGTTAGCTCTAAGCCCTGTTGTGTATGTAAACCTTCTAGGATATCAAGTAGGTGGCTACTTTAGCTTAGCTTCAGCGCTCTTATCCATCACCATTAACTACTCATTTGATTATTACCACATCACCTATGCAGAATGGAGTGAGAGTGTGAGTAGTAGCATTATGAAGTCAAACCTCTTCTTCGCTCCCTTTATTCTCTACTTAACCTTCGTCTACTACGCTCAATCCCTTAAAGAACTCATTGCTGAAAACTCAAAATTAGCAAGTAAGAACGAGCAGCTCTTTCGCCTCATTATGCACGATATAAAGAATCCTCTTCTCGCTTTGGAAGGAGCTTTTAATCGAAATAAGCGAGACTCCATGGAACTTCATATTTCCTACATAAAGCAAGTTTTAAAGGGAGCAAAAGAGATGGCCCTCAAAAATCAATACGCCGAAAAATCTGATTACTCTTACTTTGACTTAGTTCAGATCAAAGCCCATATACAAGAGACCTTTCAATATAAACTCGAAGAAAAGGGAATTTCCTTAGTTTTTCATGGTACTTCTTCATCCCCTCAGTGTTGGGGACATTTCAAGCAATTCTCCGTCCACGTGATCAATAATATCATCTCAAATGCGATCAAGTATTCTCCACCTAAGGGACAGATCGATATTTTCTTCGATCAGGATGAAGCTTACGGAATGATTAAAATTAAAGATCAAGGAAATGGGATTGATCCTCAGCTCATCGAGAAAATTCGAAATGAAGAATCGATTGCCTCTCAACGAGGGACGCTAAATGAAAAAGGAAATGGCTTTGGTCTACGAATCGCTCTTGATACAATTATCTCTCTTGATGGAGAAATCGAATTTGAACATGATCCCGCTTTCAAAGTTTGTATAAAACTTCCTCTAAAGCCTAAAGATGATCACCATCTTGCTCAAGAAGAGATCAATATTTTTGAATTCGGGGATTAATTCTAGAAAGCCTCTACAAAAAGGCCCTTAAAGCGCTTCGTTTTCACCCTTACGCCATGCTTAGATAATTTCTTATTTAAATTGGATAAATGAGTAGAGATTGTTTTATCTTCTACTGATATTTTTCCCCACACATTTTTAATAAAAATATCCTTGGGAACATAACTTATCTCTTTTAATGAGTTTAAGAGGTTGCAAAGGATACGATACTCTATAGATGTGCAGTCAATTTCCACATCCCTCACAAAGACTCTGGCCTGGGCCA
The DNA here is from genome assembly GCA_041583335.1 of Bacteriovoracaceae bacterium. Taxonomy (GTDB): domain Bacteria; phylum Bdellovibrionota; class Bacteriovoracia; order Bacteriovoracales; family Bacteriovoracaceae. Next base: position 1,646 of record JBFHGF010000348.1, on the reverse strand, counting down.
AATCAATTTTAAAAACCTTATGCTCTAGAATTTTCGAGAAGAATTTTACCCGTTCAAAAGTTGCATTAAACCGGCTAGCAATTTCGGCCTTGGATGAATCCTTCTTTAAAAAATCATCAATTAAGTAACTATGATAATTTACGATACTATAATCGAAGTCAGCGCTAGTCATAAGATAGAATGCGGCCGGACCACCAACTTCTTTTCTCAATTTTTCAATGAGTTTATCACCCTTTGTTTCCGGTAAATTGAGATCAATTAAGAAGGCACAATACTGATCGAGACCAGCTAAGCTCATCGCCTGTGAGGCACTTTCCACCACGTCGAAATCATAGGAGTGACCAATCGCTTCCTGGATAGAGTGGCAACTTTCAGGGTAATCATCAATAACAAGAACTTTATTCATAGAATAATTTTACCGAAATCCAAATTATCTACAATAATTTCTATGGGAAAATGTGTTCAAGATTTCTTGAATAAATAATAGAGTAAAAGAGTAGAAAAAGAAAAAAGGACCCTCTCACAAACCGAAAAGGTCCAAAGTCATTTGAAACTTAAGGAAGAATTACAATGGAAGCAGAAATATCTCCACTTATTTGACCTTCTGAAACCCAGCAAAAGATATGGCCCGTAAGCAGTTGTGCGTATTCAAGACCGTCTGGACTGGTCTTAAACTCAACATATCCAGTGGCCCCGACTCCATAGTAATCTTCAAACTGTGATCCAAATTCTGTGATGAGCTCATCACGACAGGCATCAACAACTTCAACACGGTTCAGAGCATAGGCTCCATTCATTAAACCAGCATATAGGCCTAGACCTATCAATAAATTTCTCATTTTAAACCCCTCATTTTTAAAATTTGAGGGCTTCTTGTAGCAAGTTAAATAAGGAAGGTCTAATCAAATTAGGCTGATTTTGTAGAGATTACCTTAGAATTTCATTGAGGGCATTTAAGGCATCAATTGAGGTAAAAATTGAATACTCATCATTGACACTATCAAAGACAATTGCAGAGCCTAGCTTCTTCTCGCTCATGTCAAAGACCACGTCGCGAAGAGGAGTACCGGTAACGACTTGATATACATCCTTGGCCATCACCTTTTCAGCAGTTACAGAATCCAACGCAAATTGAAAGTTGCGAAGGTCTCGATCGGTAAGGATACCTACAAGATTAGATTGATCAAAAATGGGAACGTGACGAACGCCCCCTTCCTGCATTTTATCAAAGATCGACTGAAGACTTTCATCCGGAGCACCAATAATAGAGCAAGGTGTAGCGTATTCATCTACAGCAATATTTTGGATACTATTAAGAATTTCTTCAGCAGATCTTTTCATAATATCAACTCAGACTATTTTACGATTCTGTGTTTCCAGGCGCGAATATCTTCGGCCATATAGTCATACTTCATCTCAGACAGAGTATATTGAGCATACTCGTAATCTGTAGTGTGAGTAAGACACTCTGTAGGACAAACCGTAGTACAAAGACCACAGTAGCAACACAGAGCTGTATCAATCGTATACTGACGAAGGTCCAATTTAATAGGTGTTCCGTCATCTGTTTTAAGCTTTGGAGCTTCCTTATCTCTTCTCACTGCTGTGATATAGATACAATCAACAGGACATGCTTGAGCACATTG
>JBFHGF010000347.1:0-3748 GCA_041583335.1 Bacteriovoracaceae bacterium | reverse complement strand
TAAGTGTCGCTTGAGAACTGGCACAACCTTGGCATCCACCAGTCATTTTCACATAAACTTTATTATTGTCGATATCGATAAGCTCAATGTCGCCACCATGGGCCTTAAGTGCTGGTCTAACCATATCGTCGAAGAGTTTTTCCATTTGTCTCATCATAATCAAAATCCTTGTTAACTTAATTCTATCAGCTTAATTGCAGTAATTCCATTTGAGAAAGTAAGGCAAAAGCCGCTGTCTCAACTCTTAAGATATGCTTGGAAAGCAAGAGGGGGTTTACTTTGTTTTCAATAAGATACTTTTCTTCTTTTTGGGTCCAACCACGCTCAGGGCCAATAAAAAAGGCCAAACTCTCTTTAAAAGATGGGTTTTGCTCAAGTAAGGTTTGTTTTCCTTTAAGGGAGAGGAGGTAGAGCTTACTAGACTCTTCTTCTTGGCTTTGGAGCGCTTGAGTTAAGTTTTGTGAAAATTTAAATCGTGGCATTTCCCATAAACATCCCGATTGGGAAACTCCAAGAGATGCTAGTTCTTGAAGCTTTTCTTCTTCTAACACTTTGCTTTTTAGATAACTTTTCTCGCTTAATTCAGCGGTGAAAAAATGAAAGCTTTTCACTCCTAAAGTCGTACCATGTTCGATAACTTTTTTCATGGTCGGAGGTCTAGAGGTCGCGATGACAAGAGCTAGGTTAGGATGATTAGGTCTTTCATAAGAGCTTTCTTTTTCTAATGTGATCTGGTGACCTTGGATAGAGGTCACTCTTACTTGGACGAGGCCGTGATTAATGATGGTTGCTTTTAATTGATCACCGACTTTAATTTTAAGGTGGGATAGGAGATGTTCAACCTTTATCCTATCTTGTAGGAGGAATTGATCATTATTGATTTGGTCTTGTTCAAAAAGAACCACTCGATTCATGAATGCTCTCTAAAATTCATAGCTTACAGTTAATGTATAAAATATTTCTTTGAAATAGTTTTAGCGAATATGGCACTAGAAACGCTTATCGTCAAAACCAGAAATGAAAGTTTTCACACCGAAATGAGGGAAGAGATTCTAAGTCGCTACCCAAAAATGAATTGGTATATCATGGCCACTTCATGTCTAAAGAGGGAGGAACTGATTCGACGCTACGGAAAGCAGAAGGTTCTCAATCCTTTCAAATGTCTTGGAGATTTTGAGTGCGATCTTATATGGATAGAGGATTGGCCCAGCTTGATGGGAGAGAGGTTTAGTGAGCTCCACTACCTTCTTTTTTCAAGTTGTAAGGTACTAATTTTAGGTCAATGCTATTGCGCTCCCTCTTGGGCATGGAAGAAATTAAATGAATTTTGTCCAAAGGTCACTACCCTAGTGGATGATAGGGTTCCCTCTCTTCCTCTCGTTCCCAATTGTCCTAGAATTTTAACCAAGATCAAGTGGAGTGAGCGGGTGCTGTGGGATAAGCATAATGTCTATATTGACCCAGAGGTCGACTTCTTTGTCGGACTTGATATTAGAGTCCATTCATACTTTATGAATTATGCATTTTCCCACTATATGGTGGGGATGAATTCAAGTGGGCTCTCTCGTGCAGATTGGTGCTCTATAGTTAAGGTTCTAGTGACCTATTTGTGGATTCAGCTAAGACTTCATTGGAATTCTTTGGTAGATTACCACTATGAATACCAAAATCGAGGGAATTCTCATAAGAAAGGTTCCCTATCAAGATCGACACATTATTGGAACACTCTTACTTCGAAGTGGAAGGAAAGTTGCCGTTCTATTCTATGGTGGGCAAGGCGGTGGCAAGAAACTGAAGTCGAGCACTCTTGAACTAGGGCATATGTTGAGAGTGGAGTTGGGAAGATCAAAATCTACAAGTGAACTTTACCGGGCCAAAGAGTGGGCTCCTATCTGGGTTCATGAAAGAATTCGTTTCGATTACAAGGCCTTTTTTCTCATGTGCCTTATTTTGGAAATCATGGATCATATGTCCACAGATGATGATCTCCACGATGAGCTTCATGCTAGTGAAGAATCTATGGTTGGTCTTTTCCGAGTTCTCAGCAACGCCCTCGTTCATCTTGAGGCCAGAGTAAAAGACAAGTCCTTTGACCGCTTTAGTGAACTTACGATTTTTCTAGGGAAACTTTTAATAGAGCAAGGGGTCTTTCCAGTTAGAAGCCACTGTGTTTTCTGTGATATAGAACTTAATCATGCTTCCCTGATTTTTCTTGTAACTGATCATGGAGGTTTTGGTTGCTCAGAGTGTGTAGGGCACTTGGAAGAGGCCGTGCTCAGTAGTGCTCAAGAAGGTCGAGAGCTATGGGAAGTCTTGGGGGTTGTGGCCAATGAAAAATATCAGGATCTTCTCAATTTAAAATTAGAACACCCTGAAGTTGTAAAAACACTTCTGAGTTACTTCTTTTATCAGTTTCACTTTCAGCCGAGTCAATTTAAAGGATTAAGTTCTGTAATTTAGAAGCGGTAGCCAAGGCCAATACCCGTTCTTGTAACAACTAGATCGGTAGCGCCTTGAAGGTCATGTTGCTTAAAGAATACGTTATACGACCAATTCTTAGAATTGGGAGCGAGCATATTGAGAAAGGCAATATATTTAGAGCCTTCCATGGGACTATCAACACCAGCAACAGGTCTACTTTGAGTACTGGTAATTGTGCGGCTATAGCTAACCTTGGTGAAGAAGGATTGACCTAAGAAGCGAAACCCTTTGGAAATACCAAAGGTGGCAAAAGCGATATTGTGCTGGATAGTATCGATGGATGCACCATCGACCAGCTCAGTCGTATTGTAAGAAGAGAAGCGTTCAAGGTCCAATCCCGTATAGACTTGAAAAGGAAGGCGTGGGTTTTTATAAGATATATAAGATGTAATTCCAATCTCCCAAGGAATTGATACTTCTTCATCAAGTTCTGAAACACCACCGTCCAGTTTTGAAGCATATACACTGCCATTATAGCTCCATGTTTCGTCAATTTTTTTTGAGGCTGCAAAGCCGAGGGTGATAGGTGAATCTTGAGTGGAAACGGTTTTAATACTTGTTCCTTGAATTCCTTCTTCAAAAGAACCTCTTGATAGAGCATAAAAGAGAGAAAGGTTCCAAGAGTTGGGGGCATCAGGATCTTGAAATTCAACTTCCTGAACGGATGTATTTATACTCGCTATTTTTCTTTTTGAGGCCGGGGCAGGGGCCATGGCCAAAGGGACCTGTAGATTCTGTCTTTGTGGTGACAGGACAGTATTATAAGGAATTTCTACATAAACTCTTTGATTTACGTCGAGAGTATCAAAATTTTCGATACTGGGATTCCATCTTTTAATCTTTTCGAGATAACCCATTTCATGAAGAGTCCTCTTGGGTACACCGACTTCATTTTCAAGAAAATCATTGATGCTCTCTCCACCTTTTGCGAAGAAATACTTCGTTTTAATCTCTGGAGTTTGAGAAAAAACGGAAGCTGAGATGAAGAATATGAACGGCAAAATATTCCGTTTAATCTTTTTCATATTCTAATTCTATACTGTAAAGTATGAAGCTTTATATAGAGAAAACTTTGCTTATTCTATCTCTTATGGTCTTGCTGTCTTCATGTTTGGCATTGGACTCTAAGAATGAAGAAACTGAAGATGATATCATCTTTGATGAAACAGAGGAGAGTTTTATTGCCAATGAAGAGACTCCTCTTTTAAATGAAGAAACTATTGTCAAAGATAACTATGAGGAGGCGATAACTCTAGATCTCCAAGAG
>JBFHGF010000346.1:0-3756 GCA_041583335.1 Bacteriovoracaceae bacterium | reverse complement strand
GTTTTCCATTATGGAAAACATATAAAAGTTAATAATCCCCCACGGGGATAAGATTTCAAGTTACTCGCCTGATGGCGAGCAACTTGAAAACCTTTCCGTGAAGGGGGTAGTGAGGCCATTGCATGACAAAGAAAATTGTGGAAAAAGGCTCCAAAGGTTTTTCCGATCAATACTGGCAAGAAAATTACGATGAACCCGAAGAGATGGATGGCATCGTTAATGCCGCTCAACATGCCAAGTATATGGCGGCCTTCTTTGCTTTGGACTATGTTGATATCAGCTCTGTGATTGACCTTGGTTTTGGACTTGGTCATCTCTTTGAAGAAGTTCTCAAAGAATTTATGCCCTATAAGGCCATGGGAATTGAACCCTCAGAGTATGCCTTTAATCTAGTCAAAGATAGGGGAGTTTCTCCCTGCGATTCCACCAAACTTATCTTAAAGCAGTGGGATCTTGTGAAGTGGGCCGAGTCGGTGAATAAGAAAGAAAAGAGCAAGTGGTATGATTTAGGGATTTGTACCTCTGTTTTCCAGTACCTTACAGATAAGGAACTTAAAGCGGTTATTCCCATAATGGCCAAGCAAATGAAGTACCTCTACCTCTCTGTGCCAACCGACTTCGAGCTTAAGCGCCAAGTGGAAGATTTGGAGTTTGAAGATCGATATGCAATTCATCGCACAAAGGAAGAGTATTTAAAGTTGCTCAATCCTCATTTCACTATTATTGGATCTCGAATTTTGGAGAGTAAGGCCCATTTTGATGAGGAGAGTACCTTCTTTACCGATTACCTGTTTAGGTTTTAAGTTTTACAAAAGATTGCTCTTCATTAACAATTGAGCCCAGTTTATTCACATCTAATTATCTGGCCGTAATTATGAATCTATCTCTTAGAAATTCTTTTCTATTCATTTTCTTTTTGTTTATATCCTTTGGTGCAAATGCTCTTGAACAGCAGTTGTGGACAAAAGTCGATTTGAGTAAGAAGTTGACGAGCAATCTTGACTTTATTCAGGACTCACAACTTCGCTTTGATCGTCAGGCCGATGTGATTAATTTCACCATAAGACCAGGATTGCAATGGAATACCCAAAACTTTGGTCAGTCTGCATCCTTTGCCTTGCTCTTTGGGTTTATGAACACTTCCGATATTGAGCGCCGTCCCACCTTGCAACACACTCAGCATATTACGGAGAACTTCAAAATCAGAACCCGTTATGAGTTTCGTGACTTTGAAAAGAAAATAAAGAATTCCCATAGGCTAAGGTTTCAGTTCAGTTATGGATATGGATTAACAGCAACAACCAGCTTACATATCTCTGAAGAATTAAACTTCAAAACCTATCAAACAGCTGATCAGGGGCCTTTGCGCTTCTTTTCTAAAAATCGTCTTGCGCTTTCTTTGCGTTTTGATCATTTACCCATGCGGCCGTCGATGGGACCCATTTATGAATATATTCCCCGCGCAAGGGGAGTGGATCATTTGTTGGCGTGGCAATTTCTCATTGGCCTCTAAAATTTCTGAAATTAGATTTGCCTACTTTCCAAGTTAGCACTTTTGTTTTTTAATCTCTGTGACTCTAAAATTCAGAGGAAACTCTAGATAAGGAAGATTAAATGAGAGAAGAATGGCTAGAAGATGATTGCCCTTGTGGTTCAGGTGACCTTTATAAAAGTTGCTGTGACCCTTATATTGCTGGGCAGGAAAATGCACCCACTGCTGAGAAGCTAATGCGTTCACGCTATAGTGCATTTGTTGTTCACGAGCCGCAGTATATCTTTGATACCCATAATCCATCTACCCGTGACGAAGTTGATTTCGATGAAATTGCAGCTTGGTCAACTCAATCTATTTGGGAAGGACTCAATATTCTTAATGTGGAAGATGGAGGAGAGTCCGATGATAAAGGTGTGGTTGAATTTGTGGCCCGCTACACGGTGGGACGCAAAGGCAATAATCATCACGAGCGCTCAACCTTCGATCACAAGGAAGGAAAGTGGTGGTTCACTGATGGTGAATTGATCAATGACACAGTTAGGCGTTCTGCTCCCAAAGTTGGGCGTAACGACCCTTGTCCTTGTGGCTCCGGAAAGAAATTTAAGAAGTGTTGCGCTCGTTAATTTTTGTTGATAGGCCGTGAAACATTTGTCGTGAATTTTGCTAAAAAAGTTTTGATCAAAGTAGTTACACTTTGATCAGACTTTGGTATAAATCACTATAAATACAAATGATGCATGTAGAAAAAGCCCAGATGCTAGTAACGGGCAGGCCTTTACGGGAATTTTCCTAGCGGTGAGTTGCGTGCGCACCTCTTGATAATTATTTTAAATGTTTGTTTTACTTATTAACTATATTGACCCTTTTATTAACGGTACCAGGTTTACGCTATGATCAAGATTAAAAAAGGTCTCGATTTACCTATCGCAGGTGTTCCTTCGCAAAAAATTTACAATGCCCGTCCTGTAACAGAAGTTGCAGTTACCGGTTTTGACTATGTAGGTATGAAACCTACTATGCTTGTGAAAGTCGGCGATAAGGTTAAGGTTGGAGATCCCCTTTTCGAATGTAAGAAAGTTCCCGGTGTTCTTTACACGGCCCCTGCTGCAGGGACAGTGAAAGCAATCAATCGTGGAGAAAAACGTGTTCTGCAAACAGTTGTGATAACTGTGGAAGGTGAAGAGCAAAGAGCTCTAGCTAACTACAAAGACAAAGCTATTGCAGACTACTCTGATGAAGAGATTGAAGCTCTTATGGTAGAAGCTGGTCTTTGGCCCGCTTTCCGTACTCGACCTTTCTCTAAGGCTCCTGAGCTTAAGAGTCGTCCTTCCAGTATCTTTGTTAACGTAATGGATACCAATCCTCTTGCAGGAGATCCTGAAGTTGTTGTTGCTGAGTACGCTGAAGACTACAAAGCCGGTATTGAAGTCCTTTCAAAGCTAGCAAAAGTATTTGTCGTAAAAGCGAAGGGAGCGAAAATTCCTGAAGTATCAGCTGATAATATTAAAACAGAAGAATTCACTGGTCCTCACCCTGCTGGACTTGTAGGAACTCATATTCATTTTCTTGATCCTGTGAGCTTTACTAAGAAAGTATGGCATATCGGTATTCAAGATGTTGTGGCCCTTGGGAAACTTATAGGGAAGGGACAAATCTTCTTGGAAAGAGTGGTTGCCCTAGGTGGTTCACGAGTGAAGAATCCTCGCTTAGTAAGAACTCGTCTTGGAGCCCCTATTTCTCAACTTCTTGAAGGTGAACTTGAGAATGGTTCTAACCGTGTTATCTCGGGAAGTATCCTTAACGGTCGTAAGGCCGATGACGTCTTCAACTTTGTGGGACGTTTCCACACTCAAATCTCTGTGATTGAAGAAAATAACACAAGAGAATTTGCGGGATGGATGGGACCTGGGTACGACAAGTTTTCATTCAAGAATACTTATGCAGGTAAATTTAAGAATAAGGTATTTAACTTCAATACCAACACTTTCGGCTCACGTCGTGCCATTGTTCCCGTTGGTTCATTTGAAGGGGTAATGCCTCTTGATATTCTTCCTACTCAATTATTAAGAGCTCTTAAAACCAAGGATGTTGAATTTGCTCAACAGCTTGGTGCCCTTGAACTTGATGAAGAAGATCTGGCCCTTTGTACCTTTGCTTCTCCAGGTAAAGATGACTTTGGTCCGGCCCTAAGAGAAACATTAACGACTATTGAGAAGGAAGGATAATGAAAGCGCTTAGAAACTTACTAGACGCCGGGCACC
>JBFHGF010000345.1:0-3756 GCA_041583335.1 Bacteriovoracaceae bacterium | reverse complement strand
TCTCATTGGGAAATGCTAAGAAGAGGAATTGTACTTGAGGCCTTAGCGACAATAGGTGCTGTTACATTGGCCTCTTTCTTGATTATGAAGTACTTATCGAATTAAGAATTACTTTGTTTTTCTAAAGATAATCTTTCCAGGCTTAACCTTTCTTGATTTCTTATTGCTGGCCATCGCAACTCTTCTTGCGGCCTTTCTTCTCTTCGCTTGAGCAACATCACCTTTCTTAGTGGCCAGTCCTCTTGTCTTCTTCGCTTTGATGTATTGAGCAGCAAAGCTTTGAGCGTGACCAGCATCAAGTCGTCCACCACTTGCACATTTAGACATGAGGCTCACTTCGTGTTTTGCCGATTGCTTAATAACTTCTTTTACTTCTTCAACTGATAGGTCTGGATACTGACTCATAATGAGTGCCGCCGCACCAGATACAAAAGCAGTTGCTTGACTTGTTCCCGTTAGGTAACCCGATCTTCCCTTAGGAAGAGCTGAGCGGATTCTATATCCAGGAGCAGAGATATCAACACTCTTCTTTCCCCAGTTTGATGAGTTAAGCATCTGGAGTTGTTTGTTGTGAGCAGTAACCGTGATGATATTTTTAAGACCATAGCTTGCAGGATAGTAAGCATTTGATCTGATATCAATATTGGATTCTTCGTTTCCTGCAGCAGCTACAACGAGGATGCCTTTTCTCTCCGCTTCTTTAAGGATCTTAAGCTCTTCAAGTGCTGGCTCTGGTCCACCACCTGAGTAGTTAATAACATCGACGTTTTGATCAACAGCATACTTAAGAGCAGCGATTGTTGAGTCAAGGTTATCTTGTCCTGATGCTTTTGGGTTATAGTATTTTAAAGGTAAGATTTTAACTTCTGGGTAAACACTTTTTACGATACCTGAAACGTGAGTACCATGTCCGTGCTCATCAAGAGGTTGATGGGCATCCTTTCTATTTTTTGAGAAATCAATTCCATAGTTTGATGAGGAAGCTGTTCCATTTTTAATATAGAGGTTATCTCTAAGAAAAGGATGGTTGGGATCAATTCCAGTATCAATTACGGCCACAACAATTTCTTTTTTCTTTTTAAATGTCTTCCATGCAGGAACTAAGTTAATGGAAGATGTCTTATTGGCCGGCTCCACACCCCAACTTGAGTATTCTGAGTTAAGGATATCGAGGTTAAATGAGATCTTATTTTGAACAGGGGCTTCATTGTGAACAGCTGCTTGAGGTGCTGGTTTTTGGTATCTTCTTTTGATGACTTTATTCATCATATGTTGAGGAAGTGATGATGGCCTTTGAACAGTTTGTCCTAGGACTGAAGTACTGAGACCTGTAAGTGAGATCAAAGTGGAAATTACGAGCTTATCCATTTTGGTCGTGTTCTTTTTCTTGATCATGTTTGCTTCCTAATTAATGAATGTTGTTTAAGACTTAGTTCAATGTTCTCCCTGTTATAAAAGCAAGGATTAGGCCAAAATGAATGCTGTAATTACAGGTGCTTAACCTTATCTTTTCATGTGGGCTTGTTAGGTTCTTAGGGGGCCGTATAAAAATTGATCAGTTTTTGGCCAAAAAGAGGAAGGATCGAGGACTGGGCCGTAAAAGCTTTAAACAGCTGAAGAGGGCAAAAATCACATGATTACAGGCATTTAAAATATCCAAATGGAGATAAACTCTAACAAGGAGGCCGTGCCATTTTTAAGGGGATTGGTTATACTTTGATCGATATTAAAAGGGAGGACCCATGAAACTATATTCTTATGATGAACTGATATTCGAATCTTCCTATGTCGGAGGTCGATTTCAAAACTTTTCCAAGTCGAAGTTTCCGGTACATAATCCGGCCAATGGAGAAACGATAGCTGAGGTATATGATGATGGGGTTGCTGCTATAGAGGCAGCGATTATTGAAGCTAAGCAAAGCTTGAGTCTCTGGCAGGCCATGACGGCCAAGGAGAGGGCTCAGATTCTTGAGAACTGGAATGGCCTCATCATAAGTCATCAAAATGTCTTGGCCAAAATTATGACGATGGAAAGTGGTAAACCCATTAAAGAGTCCCTTGGTGAAGTGGCCTATGGAGCATCTTTTATTAAATGGTTTGCTGAAGAGGCGAAGAGGGTCTATGGGGATGTTATCCCGTCTCCAACTTCGGATAAAAGAATATTGACGATTAAGCAACCTATTGGCGTGGTTGGTGCAATAACTCCTTGGAATTTTCCTTTGGCCATGATTACTCGTAAAATTGCTCCGGCCCTAGCTGCTGGATGTACTGTCATTGTAAGGCCTAGTGAAGATACCCCTTTAACTGCTCTTGCCCTGGCGAAGTTGGCTGAAGCAGCTGGCTTTCCCACTGGAGTGGTTAATATTTGCATAGGTGAAAATGCTTCGGAAATGGGGAAGAGCCTTTGCTCTTCCAAGGTCGTTCGTAAAATCTCTTTTACTGGTTCTACTCGAGTTGGAAAAATTTTAATGGAACAAAGTAGTGAAACTTTGAAAAAGCTTAGTCTTGAATTAGGAGGCAATGCACCTTTTATTATTTTTGATGATGCCTCTCTGGAAGACGCACTTGATGGCCTAATGCTCGCAAAGTTTAGAAACTCTGGTCAAACTTGTGTCTGTGTGAATAGAATCTTTGTCCATGATTCTATCTATGATGAATTTTCAAAATTATTTGTTCAAAGGGTGAAACAGCTAAAAGTTGGCCCTGGAATAAATGAGGAGAACCAAATTGGTCCTCTTATTCATAAGCAGGCAGTAGAAAAGACACTGGGTTTTATTGAAGATGCAAAGAGGAATGGTGGGGAAGTTGTAGCGGGTGGTAAGATCCTGGAAGGCCAATTCTTTCTACCCACTGTTATTGAAAATGTAACAAAAGAGATGAAGCTCTTTAAAGAAGAAACCTTTTCTCCTATAGCACCTTTGTTTCGGTTTAAGACTGACGAAGAAGTGATTGCTTTGGCCAACGATACTGATTTTGGTTTGGCCTCTTATTTCTATAGCAAGAGTTTAAGTCGCATGTGGAAAATTAGTGAATCTCTTGAGTATGGGATGGTTGGAGTAAATACAGGAATGATCTCTAACGAGGTTGCTCCTTTTGGTGGGGTCAAACTTTCTGGTTTTGGCAGAGAGGGCTCTAAGTACGGTATTGAAGACTACTTGGAGATCAAGTATATCTGCGTTGGGGGAATGTAAATTTAAGCCGATTGACCAAACTTATTAGCTAGAGAATTATTGAAGCGTTCGAGCACCTCTATGAGGTGCTTTTTACTTATAGGTTTAGCGAGAAAGTCATCCATCCCGGCAGACAGGCAATCATCTTTTTCATTTGTTGCGGCGGTAAAGGCAACAATCCATGGTTGATAGTCTGCTTCGTTTCGGATTTTCTTCGTGGCGCCAATACCATCTAGGTTGGGCATATGGGAATCCATGAAAACCAGGTCATAGTGGCTTCTATTAATTTTCTCAAAAGCGTCCAGGCCATCTTTTGCCATATCTGACTTTATATTAAATTTAGCCAAAAATTTCTGGGCGATACTTCGATTGATATCAATATCATCTACAATCAGAACCCTTATGTAATCGAGGGAATTGGGATCAAAGGGGGAGGTGAGGCTTTCAGCCTCGAGAGATTCAAAGAGAGTTTCAGAGATAAAGCTAAAGGTAAAGGTAGAGCCTTGCCCAATTTCACTTTCTACTTTGATATCTCCACGAAGTGCATGTGAAATTTCTTTAGAGATGGCAAGACCAAGACCTGTTC
>JBFHGF010000344.1:0-3760 GCA_041583335.1 Bacteriovoracaceae bacterium | reverse complement strand
GGAGAGGAAAGTCTCCTATATCGGCATCAATTGCACGTTTAGGTGACAGTGAAACCAACTTCAGCCACTTGTCGATCGTTTATAAAGATCCCAAAAGTGGAAGAATCTATAATATTGAATCCCTCATTGAAACGGGATTGATCTATAAAGAGTTTACCAAAGAACTCCTCCATCCTGGAACGCCTCGTGTAGTTGTTCTTAGACATCGAGATCGAGAATTAGCGGCCCGTGCCGGTAAGTTTGCCTATGAAACCGCCGTTCGCACCATGGATACGGATCAGCACCTCTACTATGACTTTGGTTTTGATTTAGAAGATCATAAAACTGTTTTTTGCTCCGAGGTAGTCAACTGGGCCTTCAGTGAGGCATCTGGTGGACAAGTTGATATCCCGGCCTTTAAAACTCACTTTGATATGAAAAACAGGAGCTTCCTCGATGCCATTGGGACTGATGCCTACGTTGGTTTTCAGCCTGGTGATATTGAACTCACCGCTGACTTTGATATGATTGCAGAGTGGAGAAACTTCAATTATTCCAAGGCCAATCAACTTAAGGATGTCATCCACTCTAATTTCTATCGATGGATGGATAATCATAACTATAATTTCAAGTGGAGTTTTAAAGGAAATGTCTTCGGAAGTCTGGCCTTTGGTTTAAGAAGAACACCGCTTATCAGTGGACTGATTGAAGATAAATTTCCACTTAATATGCCTCGAAAAACCTTATCCAGTGTTCTTACTATGGAGAAGGTTTCCAATATAGTTTATGAAGAAATGAAGGATAGACTCTTTAAGAAGAATCCTTATGCGGTATATTCCTTGGCCGATCTTGAAAGAGAGATTGAGCAAATTCGACTTGAGGACTTAGAGCGTTTTAAAGAGCAGATTAAGGCCAATCAAAATGGGAAATCTTATCCAAATCCAAAGTTTCACCACTTGTTTGGCCCCGAAAAGAAGGCGTTGAGAAAAGAGCTGAGGTAGTTTTCCTACAGCTCTCTTGTCGTTGTCTTATTGCTCTTGAAGTTGGCCGGAGAGTTCTCTGGCAGACATGAAACGCTCTTCAGGATTATTCATGGGATCTTTCTTCCAGTCATTGGTTTTCATCGAAGCAAAAGAGAAGATCGATTCGAATTCAAAAATTCTCGTTAGTTCAGGCATAATGGCCTCGAGTAAACTACGTTTGGTTTGAATTCTAGCTACCGGTGATTGTTTGGCTATAGAGTTAAGAATTTCTTCAAGTGCACTTTCACAGGTATAACCGCTGGTGACTAGCCCCTTAGCATGGGCTTCTTCGAAGGCCACATTCCTTGATGTAAGGGTCCATTGTCTGGCGGTGGCGTGGCCGACAAGAAGTCCTAGAAGTCCAACGCCTCCAGAGCAGGGAACCCAACCCTTATCGAGAGCATTGAAGTTGACCTCTGCATTTTCATGGGCGATACGGATATCTGCCCCTAGGGCCAATTCAAGACCCATGCCCGAGGCCTTGGTTCCTAAATCGGCAATAATCGTTTGGGGGAGAGCGAGCATTCCAGAAATGATTTTCTGAAAGCGAACCAGATACTTTTGAAGTTTTTCTTCGCTCATGATTTTCAATTCATCTTCATCAAATCCCGTACAGAAAATATCATTAACTCCCTTGAGCACAACGGCATTCACTTCCAGATGGGCCGTTAGCCAACCAAAGAGGCTTTCAAGCTCAAAGAGCATTTCAAGATTCATTTGATTATTTTTTTCAGGTCGGTTGAAGGTAATAGAGAGGGAGCGAGTTTTAGGGTGGAGATCAACGATGAGGGTGTTGTAATTGAAATTCATATTACCTTCCTTGGCCTTTGTTTTCTGAGCTTAGAAACCTACTTATTCCTAAACTTGGGTTTTCTCAAAAACGATTCAAGCAATCCTTTGCCTGATCACAGATTCATTGTTTCATTTTCAAAAACTGATTGTCAAAGGGAGAAAAAAGTATAGGGAAAAGGTCGACCATAGGGGCAAGAATTGCCCCTAAGGGCACGCTTGGTGGTGAGCAGTTAATGGTGAGCGGTGACTGTTACTGTATACCGTCACCGTTCACTGTCTACTGCTAACCGAATTTATTCATTTTCTTCAAGGAAGCGTTCTGCGCGAATGGCCGCCATACAACCGGAACCGGCCGCAGAAATGGCCTGACGATAGTAATGGTCCTGAACGTCTCCACAGGCAAAAACACCCGGAATATTGGTATCGGGGTGAGGGGCGTTGGTAGGAACGATATAACCTTGCTTATCAAGAGTAATCTGTCCGTTAAGAAAGTCTGTATTTGGTTTGTGGCCAATGGCCAAGAAGAAACCATCCGTCTCTCTTTCGGTGACTTCACCTGATTGGTTATTCTTCACGCGAAGACCCGTTACCCCTGAATCATCAAAGAGGATTTCCTCAACTTCAGTATTCCAGATAAATTCAATTTTCTCATTGGCCTTGGCGCGATCTTCCATGGGCTTTGAAGCTTTGAGAACGTCGCGACGAACGAGAACATATACTTTAGAGGCGAACTTGGTGAGGAATATGGCCTCTTCCATAGCAGTATCTCCACCACCGACAACATGGATAATCTTGTCGCGATAGAAGAATCCATCACAAGTGGCGCAGGCACTTACACCTTTACCGATCAATTCCATTTCATTAGGGAGTCCCAAGTATTTGGCACTAGCACCTGTTGAGATGATCACTGCACGGGCCATGAATTCATCGCCGTTTTCACAGGTCACATGAAAAGGGCGTTTGCTCATATCGACATTCTTTACCCAGGTTCCAAGGTATTGCGTACCAAAGCGAGCCGCTTGCTTTTTCATATTGGCCATAAGGTCAGGACCCATTACGCCTTCGGGAAAGCCGGGAAAATTTTCTACATCTGTAGTTGTGGTTAATTGTCCGCCTGGTTGGACACCTTCGATAACGAGGGGCTCAAGACCAGCACGTGAAGCATAGAGGGCCGCTGTGTATCCAGCAGGACCAGATCCAATGATGATAACATTCTTCGTTTCCATGGATATTCCTTCAAATATAGGGGTTGATTGTATTATTTAATTCAAAGATGAATGTGATTTATGAAATGAGTGCTTTGGGATTACTCTTGTTCAGTAATTCCCAATTCTACTTTGATATGCTCTGGGCGATCATCCATGTCAGGATTAAGCTCGTAGTAGGCATTTACTGAAACAAGATCCTCAGGATTAGGGGCCTTTCTTGTTGTCTTAAATTCTTCATCAGTCATGGTACATTTATAACGAAAAATTTGAATATGCTTCTTTCTGGCCACGGTTACGTCCTTAACGAGTATTACTTTGATTCAGGTTTTTAAAGGTTATGGGCACTATAGGTCATTTTATTCCATTATTCAATAGTTTAGGGGTTGAACATTTTCTTGATGACTTGGTGAGTCGGTACATTTTTTCCACCGTCGCGGGCCTAGCTAACTATGCTAAAATAAAGTAGCTTCGAGTAATTTGGTCCCAAGGAGGGGAAACGGTGAAAATTGGCGTGAGCATAATGGCCCAATGGCGAATCTGTATGCGCTCCACCATTTGTGCCGCGATGATCTTCTCCTCATTGAGTTTTGCCGAAGACGCGGCTTCCATGGTGGGAGCAAAAATCATTGAAATCAGCAGCTCTAAGAAGTCCCTTATCCTCGATAAAGGTTTTGCAGAAGGTTACAAAAATGGTGATCGTGCCAAATTCTATGTGAAAGATCTCAGCAATGGTTTACTTGAACCCAAGTTCCACTACGT
>JBFHGF010000343.1:0-3771 GCA_041583335.1 Bacteriovoracaceae bacterium | reverse complement strand
TTATGATGAGAGAGCAGAGGTTTAAGGCCTCATCTCCAACAAAGAGAAGCACCAAAGAAATCGCGGCCACTCATGGCCGTGAAGAACTCTTTGAGGCCTTGCGCTCCATTCGAACCGACCTGGCCAAAGAAAATGGAATTGCGCCCTCTATGGTCTTTAGTGATAAGTCCCTCCACGATATGTGCCAACTGATGCCCCGCAATCGAGATGAATTCCTTATGGTCAATGGCGTCGGCTCAAGTAAGTGCGATAAGTATAGCGAACAATTTATTTCGGAAATTTCTCGATTTTCTTAGTGAAGCCGAGCCCCATTGGGTACCTCTTTATCTAAATTAAAGAGAACTATATCGTCATGGGAATCTGAAAACCCCATCACTAGAACCTCTGACATGAATTTTCCAATTTGGCGTGGTGGAAAATTGACAACAGCGACCACCTTCTTTCCCACAAGATCCTCTTTGGAGTAATGTACCGTAATCTGAGCAGAAGACTTCTTCATCCCTACTGCAACCCCAAAGTCAATTTTCAACTTATAGCTTGGGTTTCTGGCCTCAGGGAAATCTTCTACCTCTACAATTTCACCTATTCTCATGTCCACGGCCAAAAATTGATCAAAGTTGACAAGTTCTCCAATAGGCTGGTCGGGATCAAACGATAAGTGCATAAAAATCTCCTGTACAATTTTCATTTAGGTTAGGAATCCATTTCTAACTTATGCTATCATTATGAGAATTGAAAATGAAATCCTCGGAGATTGAATGAGAGTACTGATTATTGATGATATGAGTTTTGCTCGTGATTTCATTCGTCAAAATCTTAAAAACCTAGGCTTTGAAGGTGAGATAGATGAGGCAAAAGATCTTCGTACGGCCATGGACTTGTTACAAGAGTCTATTCAAAGGAAAAATCGATATGACCTCATCGTCACCGACCTCAATCTCCCTGACGGAAGCTCCACTGAATTGGTAAAGAAAATTCGGGCCACGAAATCCTACAAAGCCCTACCTATCATTCTCATGACCACAGAAGATAACCGTGACCGTATAGTCGAGGCCATTGCTTCAGGAATTAACGACTATTGCTTTAAGCCCGTTGAACCTCTAGACCTTTTTAACAAGGTAAAGGCCTTTATTAAATAGCCGCTTCCCTTAGATATCCACCACGACATCTGGAACGAAAGAGGCCAAGGCACAAATAACCTCTTGGACTTCATTTTCTCCATACCCTAGTTTTCTCATCGTCACTTTCACATCCTCTCCGGCCTCCATAAAGTCAGCACTGGTGATATGGAGATGCTTGTGAACATCCTTCATACTGCTTCCCTTATATTGACCAGGCCCACCGCTCCCCATAGAAAGAAATTCAGTGGAGTTTTCAATAACCTTCTTATCATCTGAGTAAGTGAAAATATGAGAAATTTTCTTATTGGCCCTATGTGCGGGGAGAAGGTGGGTAAAGAAGTTATGAATCCCTTCCCTTTTTCCCAACCTTTCATAGAGGCTGTGCTCCTGCTGTCTTGCCTTAATTGCAGGTCCATTGTCCATGCACATCTTTTGTACCTCGGCCACTTGCTCTTGAGAAGATAGGTGCTGCTCGTGATTAGAGGAAGCACAGCTCATGACTAAAAGAGGTAAAATAATATAGCTTCTTCTCATGGTATTCTCCTAAGCTAAGTTTAGGATTTAGAGTAGAGCTGACTAGCGTTGAATACTATGACAACACTCATGAATTATTCATGAGAAGAAATAGGATTACTTCTTAGGAGGATATGGTTTTCCCGTAGCAGGATTAAGGTAGGCCTTTTCAACCCAGGGGTTGGTTTGTGCTTCTCTACCATCTTGAAGGATTCGAATATGGATTAAGTTGGTGAACTTTTTTTGTGTAAAAGTATAAGTCGTATGATGGAGAAATTTCTTCATTTTATCAAGGTCATATACCTGCTCACCTTCTTCATAGTCGTAAAAGCCTTTCCACAATTTAAAGCTTACTGCCTCGCGAGGATTTCTCCCATGCCCCTTGGCGATGTGGTCACTGACAAAGTTAACTTCAAAGCTAGCACGACATTCTTTACCGTATTTAAAAAGACCATCGTATTCAAAAAAGAGTTTATCTTGATTAATGAGCGCCACTTTATTAAAGCCCTGCCCTTTTGTTACCTTCACTTTCAATTTCTTTGGTGCTTGGTAGAAAGTTTCAAATTCAGCGGAGTCACCAAAAACAAACTTTTCATAGCGACAAGCAAGCTCAACTTCACCGTCAACAGAGTATCCCTCTTGAAGATCAAATTCCAATTCAAAGGGGTGAACAGTAATAGATGCGGCTTGAATAGAGAAAAGAGTAAGATAGGCTGCAAAGAGGCCAAGAATTCGCATGATGTCTCCAGATTTGGGGTCTAAATAAGGCGCCACTATATTTCAATTCATTCAAAAAATAAAATTGTATGTAAAAAGGAAAATCTGATCCCCTCCCTATTCAATCCAGACACGATAGGACTTTTCAAAAGAGGTCATTTCAAAGATTGTTTGGGCGCTATGGCCAGAGGCTTCTACCTGGGAGAGGATCTCGCTCAAATCGATATTACGCTCTTTGAGTTTATCCAAAACCATATCTGGCATTATAGATTCGATATGCCTCAAAGTATAAATGGGAAAGGTTAAGTTAACCTTTTCACTGCCTTCACGACAAACAATAATTCTAAGTTTGGTGGCCTTTTCAACACTCATCTCATCACTTCTTATCTGGGATAGTGATAATAAACTCAGTCCCTAGCCCAACAGTACTTACGACCTTAATATCACCATTATAAGACTTAACAATCCCGTAGATAATAGAGAGACCTAAACCTGTCCCCTCATCCACATTCTTTGTCGTGAAGAAAGGATCAAAAACTTTCTTGCAAGTCTCTTCACTCATTCCCATGCCATTGTCCCTAATCGATAGATAACGATAGCCAGGATAAACACGGTAATTGATCTCAATGAGCCCCTTCTTCTTTCCAATGGCAGAGACCGCATTATTACAAATATTTACTAAGATTTGCGTTAGGTGATGGACTCCGAAGAGTGTCGGCCGATCCATAGCTTCTTCTATGGTTAGCTTAAATTCGATTTCACTTCCAAATGAGCGTTTAAGGAAATTCATAGAACTAATAATGACTTCAGAAAAGAGAATCTGTTTCTCTTCTTCAGCTTCCTTCCTTGCAAAACTTAAAATTTGGCGAACAAGGTCTCTTCCCCTTAGGCAAAGTTCATGGGAGATATCGAGACATTCATTTTCCAAAGGGTCATTTCCAACCATATCCTTGAGGTTATCGTTGGCGACGAGAATTCCTTGCAAGACATTATTAAACTCATGGGCCACACCACTGGCCAATACTCCAATCGATTCTAACCTTTGTTTTTGCTCCAATTGACGTTCATAAGAACGAATTTTCTCAAGGCTCATATTCTTAAAATAAAGATAGAGAGCAAGTCCTGTAGCAATAACAAGGGTCAAAATAAAGATCCCCCATGGGAATAGTCTGCGACTTGAAGTATAGAAGAGCTTTGTGGGGTAAAGATAAAGTCCCCAGGTTCTTCCATTCAGATCAAGAGGTAGATATTTTTCAAATTCAGGAAGATAATCCCCTTCTTCTAAACTACTAAAGATGACCTTATTATTGTCTCCCTCATCCTTAACCTCAAACTGGAAGTTCCTCAAAAGAGGAGCTTTTGTGATAGGGTTAAAGATTCTCTCCAAGTCAATGACAATGGCCAGAAAGCCTACAAGGTG
>JBFHGF010000342.1:0-3774 GCA_041583335.1 Bacteriovoracaceae bacterium | reverse complement strand
TGCTGGCGCTATAGTTGACGTTAAAGTCCCTACGATTGATCTCTGTTGAGAGTTCAAAGGCAACTCTCTTATTCTTCCAAGGGTCTACAACACTACCAAGGAACTTCCCTTTGAAGGTAACTTCTTTAGTAACACCTTTGATTGTTAGGTCCCCTTTCATTTCAAATTCTTCGGAATCACCTTCAATCTTTGTCGACTTGAAAGTCATTTGTGGGAACTTACTTGCGTCGAAGAAGTCTGCTGACTTCAAGTGCTTATCTCTTTGCTCTACTCCAGTATCAATGGAGTTGATATTGATCACTCCTTCAAAGGTGCTCTTTTCAAAATCTTCACTTAGATTAGCTTGTCCAGTTACTTCATCAAATCGTCCTTGAACTTTAGAAATCACAAGGTGGGGAATAACAAAAGCAACTCTCGTGTGAGCAGGATCCAAGTTGTAACTTCCTTTTTCATAAGAAAGTTTCGGACGACTCGCTCCTGCAGCAAATGAGGAGAGAGAGAGGAGAGTGATGGCCATGCTAAAAAGTTTGATAGGTTTCATATTTTCTTCCTTTTGTTTCAAGTCCAGTTGGAGTCTTCGTTTTTATAAGATCCAATACTTTATGGATTGAGTTAATTAGATTCATCAGCTTAATAAATGATGGTTATAAAACTAATGAGAACTTTAGTTATCTTAAGCACAATCCAAGTGTTCCGAAAGATAGAGTCTGGTAACATTGAGTTGCGTTTTTTTGAACACTCTGTCTAACTGATACGGAGAGACTTTTGTTTGTGCACACCACCCTTTAGAATGAAAGAATGAAATTTTATATATTTAGACATGGTCAAACGGATTGGAATAAAGAACGTAGAATTCAGGGGCACTCGAATATTCCCTTGAATGAAGAGGGGCGTCGCCAGGCAACTGAATTGCAGCAAGTTTTATCGAGATTGAATTTAGATATTATCTATTCGAGTGATTTAGATCGGGCCTATGAGACGGCCCAAATTGGAGCAGAAGGCCTTGGGCTAGAAATTATTAAAGAGCAAAGGTTGCGTGAAGCCCACTTTGGTCAAGCAGAGGGCATGCTTATTGAAGATATCATGAAGACATTTGGAGAGGATTCTTGGCAACGTTTTATGAAGCTTGATCCCAATCATCTCGATGTCTGCTTTCCTGATGGAGAAACGCGAAGGAATTCAATTTTAAGAATGAGGACAGTTATTGACGACGTGATTAAAGATGGCCGATTTGAGCGAGTCGGAATTTCTACTCATGGTGGAGTGGTGAGAAATCTTTTAGGGAGTTATCTCATGGAAAAAGAAAGAGGAGGAAGTTTTGATATTCCGATTCCCAATTGTGTGGTTTATGAGCTTAGCTATACTTCAGGAGATTTTGAAGTCTCTGGTCCCTTGAATTAAAAAAGGCCCCTTTCGGGGCCTTCGTTTTATTAAGCTTTGTAAGTTGGAGCACCATTAATATTGGTTTGATAAAAGTCTCCAAAAGACTCCATTTGCTTGTGAAAAGAAGCGGCAAGCTCTTTTGCTTTAGCGTCAAAGGCTTCAGGGCTCTTCCACGTTTGTCTTGGATGAAGGAATGAAGTAGGTACGTTTTTAACCGCTTCTGGAACTTCAAATCCAAAGTACTCGTCTTTAATAGTAGGAACACTGTTGAGGGTATTGGCCTGAACCGTTCTGATGATCTCTCTGGAGATGTGAAGAGGGAATCTTTGTCCTTCTCCATAAGCTCCACCAGTCCATCCCGTGTTCACAAGCCAGACTTTGATATCGTGACGATCGAGGAGGTTTCCAAGTAGGTCTGCGTATACGGATGGATGTCTCATCATGAAAGGAGATCCAAAACATGGAGAGAAAGTCGCCTGTGGCTCTTTTACTCCAATCTCAGTTCCGGCTACTTTTGCAGTATAACCTAGTACAAAGTAGAACATGGCCTGTTCTTTAGTAAGTCTTGCGATGGGAGGAAGTACACCAAAAGCGTCTGCACATAGGAAGAACATATGCTTTGGAATATCACCTTTTGAAGTTGTTTCAAGTTCTTCAATAAAGCTAAGAGGATAAGAGCAGCGACCATTTTCTGTTAGAGAAGTATCGAAGAAGTCAGGCTCACCTGTTTTGTCTGTAAGAACTACGTTCTCTAGAATTGCTCCGAAAGTAGAGGCTGCATTATAAATCTCAGGCTCACCTTTCTTCGTTAATTTATCAGTTTTTGCGTAACATCCACCTTCAAAATTGAAGAGACCATCATCTGAAAGACCATGCTCATCATCACCAATAAGAAGAGTCCCTTCGTCTGTTGATAGTGTTGTCTTTCCTGTTCCAGAGAGTCCGAAGAAAACGGAAGTGTCATTATTTTGCAGTTTATTTGCTCCTGCGTGCATAGGGAGAACATTTACATCAGGGAGGAGGTAGTTCATTACACAGAACATACTCTTTTTGATTTCGCCGGCATAAAAAGTTCCAACAATGATCGTTGTGTTGGTGTCAAAACAAGTTGTAACCACAGTTTCACTTTTGGTTCCAAACTCATTGGGATCAACTGTAAGGTCTGGAGCATGAAGAATTGTGAAAGACTTGTCTCCCATTTCCTTCATTGGGTAACGGAAAAGATATTTAGTAAAAAGAGAGTGTTGAGGACGATTGGTAATTGTTCTTACCCCGATATTTGTTTCTTCGGCAGCACCGACACTTCTTTCCGTAATGTATAAATTATTTTGACCATTGAGGTGGTTGATAACTTTTGTCTTTAGTTTCGCAAAAGTATCCGGAGTCATGGGAGAAAGTGAATTATCCCACCAGATCTTTTCATTAGTTGAAGCAGACTTAACAATATACTTATCTTTCGCTGAACGACCAGTGTGCTTACCTGTCGTTACTGTTAGGGCACCATACTTACTTAGTTTTCCCTCTCCAGAGAGAATGGCCTGCTCAACTAAAGTGTTTAGGGGAGCATCTTGAAAAACTTTAAAGGGTGCACGATCTAGATTAAGTCCTAGGTTTTCGTAAAATTGATTGTCCATAAATAATTCCTCGAATCAATTTGCAGTTCCATTAGCAAATAGCAGTTAAATACAATTTAAAGTGGCTTGATTGTAAAACTGCCGAGTACTGTGTGCCAAGACTCAAGGGGATAATTTGGGGCTAATTTTTAACGATATAGACTAGTATGAGGAAAGGTACATCCGTTCTACTGAACGGCGTAAAGATTCACTTGGGTGTTGGCCTTTATGGCCTCCAAAGTAAAATCCCACATTTTATAGCGCATGCGCAGCGCCTGAAGTCCTGCATATTGGGCCCGAAGAGTTTTTGTTTCGTTATCTGCACAAATCTCTTTCAAGCATCTCATGGCCAATGGGCCATGGCTCTCTCCATCAACTTCAATATGACGCTCAAAGTAGTAGAGGAGGGTTGGGCATTCAATCTTCTCTGATTTTAAGACCTTAACGATTTCTGTGAAGACATCGGGAAGTAGCTTTTCACGGCCATAGAAGAAAGAAGCTGCGACTTCTTCTAGTCTGCCGTTGATGGCCAAATCAAGATTATATTCAACAAATTCTCTCGCTCCCTCTGGAAGAAGGGAGGTCTCAAATGTATTAAGAAAGTCTTTAATAACAGCTGTGTTGGCACCTATTTCTTCCATGGCCTTGAGGTAGAGTTCAAAGTGGCTGCAAGGATTTCCAAATTGGTCGATATCGCTTTCTTCACCAAGAACAATTTCGTTGATCATACGAACAACTTCTGGAGAGTAAGGACTTGGCCTCCAAGGAACAGTGGTGC
>JBFHGF010000341.1:0-3794 GCA_041583335.1 Bacteriovoracaceae bacterium | reverse complement strand
TTAACTTCGTATGGCTATGGAAGAAGTTTGATGAAACTCTTCCTCCTGAAAAGAGGGGACATCGTGAATCGGATCGCAGTATTAATCCGTTGGTGCTCTTTAAACCGCTACCTTATGAAGGGGTGAACCTCACCAACTTTGGATACTTCCTCTTTTTGATGGCCTTTTCTGGAATGGAGTTTACCCTTACATTCTTGGCCGCGGAGAGGCTTAAGTATTCTTCCATGGATAACGCTTATATGTTTATCTTCATTGGTTTTCTTATCGCCTTTGTTCAAGGGGGCTACGTAAGAAGAAAGGCCCATCAGGTGGGAGAGAAGAAAATGGCCCTGCAAGGATTGGTCTTCTTGGTTCCTGGTCTGGTGGCCATTGGTTTTGCATACTCTTCTTGGTTGCTCTACCTTGGGTTATTCTTCCTTGCAGTGGGAAGTTCAATGGCGACACCGACACTGACCAGTTTGGTGAGCCTCTATACGCCTTCTGAAGATCAAGGAAAGAGTGTGGGGATTTTTAGATCCCTTGGTGCTTTGGCCCGTGTGATTGGACCTATTCTGGCTTCTCTTCTTTATTGGAAGACAGGATCAAGTTCTCCTTATTTTATTGGAGCGGTTTTCTTGATCCTTCCTATGCTGATGGTGGCGAAGTTACCTCAACCGTCAGAAGCTTAGTGATAGGGAATGCTCTTGGTTTTCATTGCCTTTTGAAAAGAGAGCATTCCAATATTCTTCATAGAGGTTGCGCCCCATTGCTTCGCTAGAAGCATCGAGACCGGGGTGGACATTGACTTCAAGGATTTGCCATGGCGCACTCTGATTGCTTTCATTAAAGATGAGGTCTATGGCAAAGCAAGGTAGCCTTAGCTCTTCTCTGATGATCTGTGAGTAGCGCAGAAATGCTTCACTTTCTTTGGCCGTGAGTTCGGCCTTTTCAAATTTTGCGTATTGAGCATTTTTCTTCCAATTGAGCTCATCAAAATTCACTTTTTCAATGGCATAGAGTTTCTGACCAAGGGCCAGTACTCTTACTTCACGAGCATTGGGAATGAATTCTTGTAAGAGGTAGCGCTGATCTTTTTTGGCAACGGCTTCTTGCCAGAAGTGAAGGAGTTCGCAAGTGGTGTATTTTTCAATACCAATTCCTTTGTTGCCACGAATAGATTTTACGACCCATTCTTTGGTTTCACTTTCTTTGCTTGAGAGATTCTTGAGGTGATCAAGAGTGAGTTTTCCACGATGAATGAGGGTTTTGACCAAAGGCAGCTCTTTTCCTTCTATTTGATTGAGGACTAAGTACTGGCGGTCTTTATCTCTTAACTTTTTGATGGAATCGAGGGGGATTGGGCAGTAGGCACCGGCCTTGATCCAGGCCTCACACAGGTGGAGGTCAATATCGTCAAAGAGAATGCCGCTGGTGCGAGGCAAGAGCCATAGCTCTGAGGCCGCAGGGATATCAACCAAATTAGTGTTGTTGAAAGGATCGAGAAATTCAACGGCCACACCTTGGCCTATAGCGTGCTGAGCAATGCCTTGAATCGTCGAAATTTCAGGGTTTTGGGTTAAAAGAATCAGTTTCTTGGCCATATTCACGTCAATATCCTTAAAAGAGACGATCCATTTTAGGTCAAAACGAGAAAATTGTATCTCTCAAATTATTGCTGAGTAAAAAACTCCGTCTTTGTGTTTCGCAGGCCAGGCCAAGCATCCAATATTAGGGTCAATTCTTTTCTAATATTTGGTTTTTTAATAGCTTTTTTGAAGGTACAATAGAAGGGTATGGATGCGGCGCGCTCCCTTTGAAACCTAACACCACACAATTATATAAGATATGAAAATCTCTATTAAATATAATCTCACTTTCATCTCGGGCCTAGGAATTCTTCTCGGTTTTGCCAGTTGTTCTTCGGACGATATTTCAAATATTCAAACACCCGCAGTGGTGGAGGCCAAGATTGAGCCTACTGCTGTCGTTAAGCCTGTTGATCCTCATTTTGTGGGGGTTGAGGCCGGTCATGATAAGCAACTGGGGCAATTCTGCAATAAACTAGAAAAGAGCTTTAAGAAGTACAGATGGGATAGAAGTCACTGCGAGGATATGAAGTGGAGTTATCAGAGGACTTCAGTCAAAGGTGATCCTCTACTTTATATGACCTTTGGTGAGTATGAGCCGGATCTAACGAAGGTAGAGACGACGCTTATCATGTGTGGAATTCACGGTGATGAGATTACGCCCATTAAATTCTGCTTTGATGTGATCAATTATCTTAAAGATGTTTCTAAAGGAAAGGTTGTCGATAAGAAGACGGGAGTAACGGCCGATCTTACCGGGAAGTTTGTGATCGTGGCCCCTTTGGTAAATCCTGACTCCTATTTTAAATCAAGACCTACCCGCACCAATGCTAATGGTATTGATGTGAATCGTAATTTCCCTACAGAGGACTTCGATCGTTTGGCCCTCAAAAGATGGGCCGATCGTTATCGCAAAGATAAGAGAAGATTTCCTGGCAAGGTTGCCGGCAGTGAGCCTGAAACTGGTTTTCAAGTGGATATGATTGAATTCTATCATCCCGATAAAATTCTTAGTGTTCATTCTCCTCTAACGATGCTCGATTATGATGGCCCGGCCAGTATTCATACCGGTGGTCTGGTGGGATCAAAGGCCAATGAGTTGTTGATTAAAATGAGTGAGCAGGCCAAGGGATACCGTATTAAGAATTACCCCTTCTTTCCGGGCAGCCTTGGTAATTATGCTGGGAATGAAAGAAATATTCCGACCTACACTTTGGAGCTGCCCACTTCAGATCCTAGTAAAGTGGATACCTATTGGAACCTTTTTAAGAGCTCGGTTCACTCGGCCGTTATGCAAGAGGTGAGGGGCTCAAGCTTCTTGGCCTTGGAAGCTGAAGAAGAAGCCGCTGACACCAAATCGAACTAAGCTTTCTATTTTTACCCTAATTGCTTGATATTATTGGAATTGCCATTTTTGTTTGGCACTTTCTCTAAACTCCTCCTTAAATTTTCCCGATAAATATAATCGAATAGATCGAATTTGAGGAGATATCTATGCTCGCTAGTTTTTCTGAGTTTAAATTTTACCAGTCGTTTAGAATTCCAGTGGAAAAGGCGGATAATCTACGCTTTCTCGTGGAGAAAGAAACGGTTGTTGGTGGGAACGAGTATATTGAAGATGCCGTTCTACTCGATATATCACTAACGGGGCTCGGCTTTAGAACCAATGAACGTATATCTGTAGGAACAGAGCTGTTGATCTCGCTTCAGTTTAAGAAGTACCACCTGGATCTCACTGGTCGAGTGGTGCGTGCTTTTTGTAATGCCATTGACGACGATGATATTGTCTATGGGATTGAAATTGATGATGAGCCAAAGATTAATAAATTCTTGCAGCAATTTATTCTTAGCTTCTCTTCGGAAAGGCTTAAAGACTGTTTAATCGATTCGGCCCTTAAAGAGCGCTATACCAAGGCCTCCGATGGCTTTGAAATGTTCTCGCTCTTGCTCTCCCTCTTTAAAGACATCACACACTTTGGTGATCGTGAAGGATTTCTTGAAAATATGCTGGAAGAAGTGGTGCGCGTGATAAACGCCAATCGTGCTTCTGTGTTTTTGATTAACCCAGAAAGCAATGAACTAGAGGCCGTGGCCGCTCTTGGGGTGAAGAAAGAATCCCTTAAATTTGACTACCGCCTGGGGATTGCTGGTTCCGTGTTTACCACAGGGGTAGCGCTGAATATTGATACCATTAGTGATAAGAGTCGCTTCAATGACTTCTTTGACAAG
>JBFHGF010000340.1:0-3832 GCA_041583335.1 Bacteriovoracaceae bacterium | reverse complement strand
TCACCCTTTCTACATTCAAAATTTTATAGGTCCACTTTGAAATACTATCTAATAGAACAAGCTGATTATCACTAAAAGAGAGTTCTTTAATGAATTGAACAGGGAGGGAGAGGTACTTTTCTTGATTAACTGAATATTCAATTTCCCCTAAAGGAATCTTGTGAATTCCATCATTCATTCTTATTTTCCCCTCAAAAAACAAGTCAATAACTTCTCGTTATTTTTAGAAATCATAGGTTTGATAAGTTCAAATAACAATTCAATTCATAATTATGAATATAACTTTAAAACTGCAAATCGAGTTACTTGAGAATGTAATTTTGTTTATGACCATTTAAACTTAAATCACTCAAGTGGAGTAGAGTTTTGTAATTCATCCTCAAGAGGAGTATCTACAAAACGTCGTACCCAATCCTTTTTTGAATAGACGAGAAGAGCGACAACACCTGCTCCAATATTACTGATCGCAAAGGCCCACCAAATGCCAAGTTCATTAAGAGAAGTGTGGTGTGAAAGAATATAGGCCAAAGGAAAGCGAAAGACCCAAAGAGTAACAATAGCAATCACCATAGCGAGCATTGTATTCCCAGCCCCTCTAAAAACACCATTGGCCACTTGCTGAATTCCGACCATCCCAAAAGTAAAGGCCAATATCCGAATAAAAATAGCTCCTCTCTCAATAACAGCAGGGTCGTTTGGAACAAAGGTTTTTACGGCCAGTGGTGCGAAAAGATAAAAAATAGTCCCGGCGATCGTTAGGCCTAAGAAAATGAGTCCAAAACTATAGCGTGCCGTTTTAAAGGCCTGTTCATTATCTCCACTTCCCACATGATTCCCCACCAATACAGAGCTCGCCTGAGAAAAACCAAGAGCAGGAATAACAATAAAGCTTAAAATTCGAACCCCAATTCCAAAGACCGCCATAACTTCATTTCCAAAGGAGGCCACAAGAAAAGTAATCGCATTCATACTTAGAGCACGAGTAGAACCTTCAAGAGAAGTTGGAATCGCTAGAAAGAGGATTCGCTTGAAATCTTCATAAACAGGAATAATGTGTTTAAAGCGAATCTTTACTTTCTCCTTACCAGAGAACATATAGAATAGCCCAATGCCTGCGGAGAGAGCTTGAGTCAAAATCGTTGAGTAAGCGGCTCCATTAACACCCAATGTAGGAATGGGTCCCCAGCCATTAATAAAGGCGGGATCAAGCACGAAGTTAATCATCACCGTAATAAAAACAACCTTTAGGGGTTTATGAACGTTGCCCACCGCCCGCAAGGTATTTTGAAAGGACATATACACATACTGGAAGGTCATTCCAAACATGGCAATTTTTAAATAGCCAGTAGCATCTCGAAATACCTCCCCCTTAACTCCAATCAAATCTATAATAAAGTCAGCACTGAAATATCCTAGCAAGGAAATGAAAATCCCGAAAATCGCCATCACCCCTATGGCCTGAGATGCAATATAGTCGATACTGCTTTGATCATTAGCGCCTTTATATTGAGAAATCAAAACAGCGCCAGCAATGCTAAAACCAATTCCCAAAGAAAGTAGCAAAAAGAAAATGGGATAGCACATGGAAAGGGCCGCTACGGCATTGGCCCCAATACGCCCCACCCAAAAAGTGTCTGTAAGTTGATAGGCAGACTGAAGAGCATTGGCCACAACGATGGGCCAAGAGAGTTTTAGAATTTGCTTAATAAGTTTCCAGTCTAGCGTCTTAAGAAGATTCATTGGGCTATACTATAGGGTTTTGAACAAGAGTACCATGCAACTTTTGGCCTGCGTTCGCTGGGGCTCTTTGCGTTATGGTCAGGACGACCAGTATGTCAGCAAGAGGCAGGAGCCGAAGCTGACCAAGTTGCTTTGCAACTTGCCATGCTCGGTCGTGGTCGTTTCGGGTTCAATATCCGCTGCGCGAATAAGCCCCCTTCACTACTCCCTCTTTCGATGTAACTTTGATCCTAACTTTCCCCGACTCTCTTAGGCCTCCGGCCTGCGTTCGCTGGGGCTCTTTGCGTCAAGTTGCTTTGCAACTTGCCGCAAAAGCAAAGACCCTGCAGAAACAGGGAAGTTCATGCAGGGCCTTTTCCAAACTCCATAGTCCATCCTAACAGTGGAGTTTAAATTGAATTTTGGTATTTCTAATTAAGTAATTCTTTATTCTTTTCTAAAAAGTTAATCATTGTTTTACGTAGATCACTTACACTTAGGTCATCTCCGTCCACAATTAGCTCAGACTTAATAAAGTCCGCAGGAAAACCTGTCATCAGAGAAAGGGTATCCAAAGAGACTTTTTCAGACTCTCTTTCAACTTCCTGAGCTTTGTTACCAGTACCGCCTTGTACTAGTTTCAATGACGTGTTTGCCATCTTACACTCCCTTGTCTTACATTCTCACCAGGGATAAGTTGTGTCTCTGTCAGTTTGGACATTTCGCCAAAAATGTTCCAAACCTATTATCCCTGTGGAGCGCACTTCCTTGCGCGTTTTGTAAATCATATCTACCCCAAAATTTCTATGTCAACAGAATTAGACAAAACCCAAAATAATGTAAGATTATATTAGAGACCTAACGTACTGAATTTATTGAGTAAATATAATCTAACTAGGACAAAAACCGGACAAAAGACAGAGTTTTGTCCACTATTTCCTGATATTCTTCTCTACAGTCACTCTTGATTGTGACACCACCGCCCGACCAGTAAAGGACTTGGGCCATTGCTTTGTCCATCTCTCCAGAACGAATATTAATACTCGCTCTAAAACTGACATCCGTTTTCAAGATTGAGCTTCCACAGTAAAAACCTCGATTCGATATTTCGAGATCAGCGATAATTTCCATGACTCGCTTCTTTGGCGCTCCTGTAATGGAGCCACCAGGAAAAACGGCCTGCATTAATTGCAGCAGATTCACTTCGTTTGAAAGTTGTACTTTCAGATGAGAATAACTATGAACGAGCCCCGGTACATCGAGCCTTTCCTTTGCAGCAACCACCTCAACACAAGGGTTCTCGATGCGATTTAGGTCGTTGCGTAGCAAGTCAGTGATCATATAAAGCTCTGACTGGTTCTTCTCAGAAGCTTTAAGCTGCTCCCAAGCCTCGTCTGCACTTCTCCCCTCAGTGGCCACAGTCCCCTTTATTGGTCTTGTATGAAGCTCCACACAATCCTTGACCATATCCAATTCAAAAAGACACTCAGGGCTATTACTATAGTAAAGCTTATCCCCAATTGAAGTAAGGTTTGCGTATTCACTTCGCTGCTCTTTGTGAAACCACTTTTCAACAAATTCTTCTAATTGTATGTCGTCGAACACTAGCTCTTGAGGAAAAGTTAGATTGTATTGATAACAATCACCACGCAGTAAGTGCTCTCTTCCCTTTAGGAAAGCTTTCTCATAAACACTGTAGTCAATTGGATTCACCTGGACGGCCAAAGGAGTGACCTCCCCTCGATCCTCAATCACCATAGAAGCAGAATACTCTAGCCAAACTCCCAATGGAGTTTGGTCAGACACACTCTTTGTATTTTCAAAGAAATGCCCCAATTCATAGAATGTTAAAATGACTTTAGGATTACCTTGCTCATACTCAAGTCCCTCTGCTTTCATGAGGGAAAGAAATTCGGTAACTCCTGAACCTGATTGCTGAGAAGCTAAAAGATCAATAGTTCGATTCGGATAAAAGAAAAGCGCCTTTACCGGTTGATAAAAAAGAGTGAGCTCTCCCCCAACATTATAGAGAGAGTAAATATCTTTCGATAGATCAATCGGTAGATTATTGTTGCTCATTATCCTGATAAGCTAAGTTTTCAAACGAAGTATA
>JBFHGF010000339.1:0-3868 GCA_041583335.1 Bacteriovoracaceae bacterium | reverse complement strand
ATTCTTGCCCATTGTCTATCTTTGGCGCGGGCAATTGCCTCTTATGTCGGACGATCCTGCGATTGCTTTGGCCAATTTTCATCTGCTCTTTAATGTTGCGACTACGGCCGTCTTCATGATCATCCTTAGGCCTTTTACTGCTCTTATCGATCGCTTATTGGGCGAGGGAAAGATGGACTTTGAACGTTTTAATCTGGATTTCTTAAAAGAGGATTCTGAATTTTCTGATATTGAAGCCCACCTTAACGATATCCTTAAGCGCTCCTATTTATTTGTTGAAGAAAATTACAATCTCGTAAGCCTAAGTATTGAGACCAATTATAAAGGGGTTTATGAAGCAGCAAAGAAGCGTATCTCCTACCTTGATTTTATAAAGACGGAACTGCTAACTTTCTTTTCCCATTATATCTCTACAGGAAAGAATAAGGAAGATATCGACAAGTTGGTGCGTATTATGGCCATGTATGAATATATTTTTCAAATCCATGACTCCGTAAAAGATTTAACAAATATCCGTGAGTCTATGGATCGCAATTATGTAGATTTAAAAAGTGACTTACTTCTTATAGTGCGTGAACTCTCGAGTAAGACCTTATCATTCTTTCAACATATGTCTGAAACCAAATTGAATAAGAAAGATAAACAAGAGTTAAAGAAACTGGCCAATTCTTTTCAGACGGACCTCGAGGGATATAATCAGGCCATCTTAAAACTCATGGCCCAACCCGAACGTGTGGATGCTGGTATTATTCTTCATTTGATTACCTACTCACAACGCCTTAAAGATAAACTGGTGAATTACCATAACCTTCTTGCCAATAATTTTGCGAAGGCCGAAGAGAAGATTCATATTGAATCCTAGGCCAAGGCCAGGGCAAGAGTGAAAGCTTCCTCAAGAAGTCTTCTCATAAGCTTATCTTCGGTAACTTTTTTGATGGCGTCGATAAGCTTCTTTTCAAAGAGTGTTCCTTTGTATTTCTTATTGAGAAGAGGTTTTAGTTCTTGGGATTTTATCTTCTCCCCAAGAACTCTAAAATTACTTGATATATCCTCAAAGAGGACTTGGCCGTTGAGCTCGGGAACAATGATGAAGTCAATACGACCTTTGGCCAAAAGCCTCTTAAGTTGTTTGAGGTTTGTGCCTTCAAAGAGCTGGTGTTTCTTGGCCACTGACTGAGAGGTGATATCTCCGCGAATATAGCCTGCTTTAGATTCAACGCTAAATTCTGAATACGATTTAATTTTACTATTATGCGGGATCACAATTCTTCTGCTCATGATTCCTATGGGCCGGGAGAGAAGGTAGATATTTTTTAGGTCTCCCTTTTCAAGTACGGTTTCTGATCGTGCAGCATCCCCATCTAGGGAGCCATTATCGACTTCGTAGAGCCCTCTTAATAAGGGTCTTTCAACAAGCTCAATTTCCATATAATCTTTGCGTAGTTCTTTATTGACTTCATCGTAGTATTTCTGGGATAGGTTAGCAAATATACCCACCTGAGACTTGGAGAAGGTATATGTTTTGATACTTCTCCCAAAAGCGCTTGTAGTAGACAGTAGGAAAGTGAGGAAAGAGATTTTTAATAAATTCATATCTATCGTGCTCATTTAACGCCAAGATTTATACGTTAATTCTAACACTATTTTTTATTGAGTTAAAAGGTAAATTGAAGTTCATTACTCTTGAATTATAGAGTTTTCAATATATTGCTCAAGGATTTCTTGGGGAATTTCAGCGTCAACGGCCTTGAGTCGAATTTGATTAGCATCGAGTTTTTCAAATATTGCATGACTTTTTAACCCATTTTTATACTCGGTTGTAACTGAGATCTCTTCTTCACTTTCTTGAATATCGCTTTCAGCGGAGTCCTCTCCATCTTCAAGGCCAATGGTTCTTCTCCACCAAGGCTCTAGTGTGTTTTGATAGAATGTTAAGTACTCCCAATTGTGATACATGGATAAGTAATAGAAGGCAGCGAGATCAAGCCCGGTTTGGGCATAGATATAGCTTCCTTTCCAATGGGTTTTCGCTTCAAATATCTGACCAATTTTGGGAATGAGTTTATGTCGGATAGGGTTTTGAACCACAAGGCCTTTTACATTATTCCAAATGGCGTAGTACGTGAACATAAAGGGGAGGACTTGGGCCATCTCCACCAGGTTCGTAGGATTGGCAACAGTATGCCCAAGGGCGAGATATAGGTGATCGATGCCATAGGTGAAACCCATCAGCCCAATGGTGGCGAGGCCGCCTTTGAGGGAAAGGGTGGTTAATGATTTGGCAAAACGTTTAGCTTTAAGGGCCTTGGAAGCGAATACTTCTTCTTTAATAAGACGTTCACCAAAATTTAACGGGCTTTTGAAGCTGGCCCGACAATTGGCCTCCCCCATAATGGGCATGAAAACCATATTATTGAGGACAAGCTCCCAAGGAAAACGCTCTATAGTATCGCTGCTGAAATAGTAGACCAGGAGAGAACTGGTCACAATGGTAAAATCCATAACGATAGATTTAATGATGAAGGGATTTGAGGTAAGGCAATTAAAGTTCTTCTTATAGAACTCAGTCCTAGTAAAAGGCAGGTAGTGCTTCCTTATGGTTTTAGCATAGCACCCTGCAGTTTTACATTGGCCTAGATCTGTTTTTGTTTTACCTATAATCTCTTTGGCCTTGGCCTCTACACGCTTAGGGAATTTAACCTCTTTTACTTCTTTTCGTGCATTTATGGCATAGGGAGCAAAGTTACCATACTTTTGATTGAGTATATTACCAAGGGTTATAAATTCATTTTGCTCGACTTGTTTGGCCACCTGCTTGTTGTAGAAATCTTCATTGAGAATATTATTCTTGGAAAGGTAATTGAAGAAGTCTTCGCTTTTAAAAATAGGGTCGAGTTCAGAAAAACTTGAAATCAACAAGTGGGCCTTGGTGATGAAGTCTTGGTGGGATGCAAAATCTTTGATTTTAATCTTTTCTAACTCATTGTAGGATTCATAGTATTTAATTTGAGCGTCTTCCAAAAGCTCTTTCTTCTCTTTCTTCTTCCACTCTTTGCTTGCGCTCTTAAATTGTTCGAGGAAATCATCAAAGACTTCTCCAATATTACGATATTCATGACTTGGTATAGAGGTATCCCTTGTTGCGACCCATGCTTTAAAGAGTTTCCAATCCACTTTTAAACTGGCCTCTAGTTTGGGATGCACTTGCCTTAAGAAGATCATTTCACTAATTTCTTGAGTTATTTCTTGTGAGCTTTTGCCTGTGAGATCATTCTTTCTTACCAAATCTATTTTGCGTTCGGTGAAAATCTCCTCTCTAACTGAAAAGATTTGTTTTTTAATTTTCTTATTGGAATTGATTTGTCCAACGAGCGCTTTTAATTTCTTAAAACCAAACTGACCTTGGTGAAAATTACTTGAGTGTCTCCATTCGTAGAGTTTGGTATAGTGATCGATTAATTGATTGGCCTGTTTCTCGCTTGCGTGAGTAATGATGTATTCTTTTACTTCGTCCAAGTTTTTTTCGATGGCCATAAGAGCTTCTATGAACTCATCTCCTTGGGCATAGCTAAGAGAATCAAGACCCTTTTCTAGCTTTGCTAAGCTGTAGTTGATGCTCAACTCTGGATCACGAGAATAGAGGACATCTTTGAGGAGAGTGGCACAGTCGTTTGAGCTTACTAAGGAAGCGATACCTCTCTTTCTATGATTAAAAAACTCATCCTTCATGGTGGAGGGAAGTTGAGAACAGCTCGTACAAAAGAGAGTCAAGAGAATGAAAACAAAGGTTATTTTCATAGGACTCTTTTCGACGTGTGAGAGCAAATTCTTGATTATAAACGAGACTTATCTTCTCGTTTCCCTTGAT
>JBFHGF010000338.1:0-3882 GCA_041583335.1 Bacteriovoracaceae bacterium | reverse complement strand
TGAATGGGGATGACCGACCAGAGAGTTTCTTTGCCTCCAAAAGAGATGGGGGAGATTGGCTCGAACTCTTTAATGAAAGAGGAGAGAAGATCTATGACTTTAAATTTGATACGGCAGGCTCTTGGAGTCGGGTTTACAAAGTGCAACTCAGAAAAATCTCAAGTACAGCAAAGCTACTCATAATCTATTTCTATGAAGGCGTTACTCGACACGTAAATTTTCGCGGAACGGGACGCGTTTACTTTTTAACCTGGGACAATGATAACCTTGATAGCCTTTCTATGTTTAAAGGTCCTTATATTTGGGACGAGAATAGAACCTTTAGAAGCCATTATCATCAACGTAAATTTGAGCTAAGTATGTTTGATTTTGATGATGACTATATTCGTGAAGTGGCCGTTCGTTATGGAACGATAACTCGTGTTTACAAATATCTTGGCAAAGGTGACTGGGGGACTTACTCGCAATAATGTTCCCATCTTAACAAGAATAAGAAGCTAAGAAGCTTTATGGATATGATCGTCATCGTCACTGCTCTCTTTTTCTTCCCTCCTTGATCTCTCAGCCGCTAGGTCAATCGTCACAGATTGGTGAGCTGTATCTTCAGGTGTCGAAGCAGGAGCCGCTGGAAATGACTTCATAAGAGTGAACCAAAGAGCAATAGGGAAGGCGACTATGGCCAAGAGAAAAATGGCCGTCATCGTTACCGATGAAGGTGAGTCGTAAGAAGCAGTACTTCTCTGTCCTGTTCTATTATCTGTTTTTAGACGTACATATTTTGAACTGTCTTGATGCCAGTTAAATCCGGGATCTTTCTTGGGATCAGCTTCACGGTATTGATCGATAGAGATCCCTGTTACAGGCTCTACTGCTGGAGCACGTCCAAAAGCAGTTGCTGAAAAAAGGAAGCCTAAGCAAAAAACCATTAGAAAAAGTGAAGTTTTATTTTTTGAATTCATCATTTACACCCTATCGTGATAATCCTAGTGTCTTTATCGGAGGAATGAATGGACTTCTTTAATGTCTTTGAGTTCAATATATTCAGTGGTTTATGGCCATAGTAAACCTCTTACCTGAGCCTCTCTTTCAATTATAGCATCGATTTCGTCTGCAAAGCGCTTTTCTAGGTTTTTGTATTCGTTAATTTTGGATGTGACATCTATATCGCGAATGCCCAATTTTCTTTTGAGATTGTAGTGAAGGGCCCTAGCGTAGTTAACAACTTGCGGATGTCCTTTATCTTGCATCTTCTCCAGTAAATATCCTTGCTTGGCCAGGCGCCACTGCATACGAATTATATGTCCTTCCTCTTTAACAATTCCATCATTAACTGCTTTATAGCGATCAAAGAGATTGAATAGTTTATCAATGATACTGGAGTTATAGAGGGAGCGATCCTTTCTTCTGCTTGCGAAGTACTCAATTTGTCTTGCGTACCCAACGACTTCAATCATCGAGTAATTGATATTATCCGGTAACGGAATTTCTTTAATGTCGGGCTCTACCAAGATATAGGAAGCATCGGCCACAAGAGGAGAGTTGGGAAATTTTTCCTTTAAACGAAAGAAAGAATCAGGAGATGTTCCTTGCCCTTCCTCCAGAACATCGTGAATCATTGTGTAGAGGTAAGTTTGTTTCGCCTCATCAGACTCCTGGGTGAGCAATTGGCGAGATAGGTTTGAGAGCTTGATAGGGTGGCTAGAGTAGGGAACTCCTTCTCCTCGTTTAACTCCTGTCATCTCTTTTAGGTTGAGTTCTAAAGTTTGCGCCTCTATTTCAGACAGTCCTGCTGTTTTCAGCAATCCTTTGTCATAGTAGTCCGCTGATATTTCCATCGCTTGGTCATGAAGAGAGCGTAAAGTGTGCTCCTGTGCGGCCAAAGAAGGTTTGGCAGACCAAAGGGATCTAAACAGGTCAAAGCATGAAGATAAGGCATCTGGACTTCTCGGAAAGGTGGAGGTCTTCTGAAGATGGCCACAAGAACTTTGGAGAACGAGTAAAAGAAGAAGAGGGTAGTGGATTAATTTCAAGCTTAGTCCCATATAAAATTCAAGTTCTTATCGGAAACAAAGTTGAGTGATTAAATTAATTTTTTGGCTTAAGTAGCTTGAAGTGCATATGGGGATCGACAACGATCATTTCCCCGAGCTTAAGGGGGTGCCAGATATTTTCTCCGACCAAAGGTTCGCTGGAGAAAATGAGATGATTAATGATTCCAGTCTTGGTTGGAGCTTCGCATTCGGGAGAGAAACTGGGGCAAGTATCGCGCTCTTGGCAGCGATTCTTGTAGGTCGAGTAGTGCAAGTTCTTACCGCCGTGGTAAGCAATCATAATTTTGCCATTAGTTATAATGAAAGTGTAGTAAGTAGCATCCTCTCCTGAATTATCTTTCTTGGCCGGAGCTCCTGCAAGGGAAATGAGTTTATCGATTCCCTCTTGTAGATCAGAAGCAAAGCTGTCGGTATCAATATCATGAGCGTTTAAATCGTGACGATCGGATAAAAAACTCAAGAGAAAATAGAAAATTAATTCGGAGTCAGTATCCCCTAAGATAAAGCGCTTAAAGATGGGGGAAACTTCAGCAAGAATACTCTCGCGCTTACTTTGGTAATCCGTAATATTTCCATTGTGAGCAAAAACCCAACTCCCGTACTGAAAGGGATGGGTATTGAGGATATTATTATTGCCTACTGTTGTCTTTCTAATATGCGCGAGAACAGTTTCGGAAGAGACAATTCCAGAGACCTTCTTAAAGATGGCATCTCCAATCGCGGCTTTGGCTGATTTGACCACATGAGGACTATTAAGTACATAATAGGCTACGCCCCACCCATCTGGATGGTCATTGCTTTGAATGCCAAGAGCATTTTCTGCATCGACAAGACTAGAGTGAACCTGACTTTGAATAACTGATCTAAAACCGAATAGCCTACACATTGAAGTATTATAACATTGAACAATGTGAACTTATAGGGTGGGAAAAATGCCGACCGAGAAGGGCCGGCATTAGGGTATTTAAACTAGTACTTTTCTGAGGTTAAAGATTTATAGATACGAGTTTTGGAAACCTTTTCCATAAAGTCTTCAATAATTCCGTAGCCCGCTGGAACCCAAATGAGAGTAAGAACCGTCCCTGTGGTAAGTCCCCAGGCCATGGCCATGGTGATGGGAACTAACATGGAGTCAGAACCACCAATACCATAGGCGGTTGGGAAGAGGCCTCCCATTGTTGTAATAGAAGAGGCCATCACAGGTTTAAGTCTCGTTACAGAAGAGTGTACGAGAATATCATGAAGTGACTTCTTCCCTTCGGCCTTCATCTGGTTGATGTAATCAATTAGGATAATACCATTGTTTACGATAATACCCGCCAAACCAATAACTCCAATCATGGCCAAGAAACTGATCGGACGGTCGTGAAGATAGAAGGATACTGAGATACCAAGAAGCCCCAATGGGATAGTCGTTACAATCAGAGCTGGTGCTAAATATGATCCAAAGATGTAGACCATAATTCCATAGATTCCGATAATCGCTAGAACCATAGCAGAAGCTAATGAGCTGAGAGATTCTTTTGTACTCTCTTGTTCTCCTCCGTAAACAACAGAGACATCATGGTATTCATCAGCAATCTCTTTCCAGTAGTCAGATACAATTTTATTGGCCTGAATAGAGGTGATCTTTTCAATATCTACAGAGGCCATTACGGTTTTTGCTCTTTTATAATCATAGCGCTTAATCTGAGCCGCTCCCTTTTGAACTTTGAAATCCGCCAAGAGAGATAGAGGAACTAGGTTTCCATTTGGATCAGTAACTGTGATTTTTTTAAGATCTTCCACACTAGATTTGGAGACATTACCAAACTCAACCTTCAAATCGATC
>JBFHGF010000337.1:0-3892 GCA_041583335.1 Bacteriovoracaceae bacterium | reverse complement strand
ATTTGCTGAAACTTCTGTTATAGGAGTTTATGATTTAGAAGTTGTAATTTCAGATAAAGTCTTCCATGACGTTTTAGAAATTCAATCTAGAGATGGAGAAAAAGTGAAGGGAACTTTCTCCGTTCCAAACGTTTTTTCGGTGCCTTTTTCGGGAGTCGTAGAGGGGGCAATACTCTCAGGGAGCTTTTTGGCCAAAGAAGGTGGAGCAAAATTTCTTGTGGAAATGGAGGCAATACTCAAATCAAATGGAAAAATAACGGGACAACTCCTACAGCAAAGAATGAAATTTGCTGATTTTAAAGGAGTGAAGAGAGGGCATGATGAATGAGGTAATCAAAAGCATTCATGCACATCGCTCTATTCGTAAATACAAGGATCAAGATATTCCTGATGAAATCCTTAGGGAGGTTTTAAAAGCAGCTACTTCAGCTTCAACTTCGGGGAATATGCAGGCCTATTCAATTATTGTCACAAAAGATCGTGAGATGAAAAAGAAGATGGAAGAAGCTCATTTTCATCAGTCAATGTTACAGGATGCTCCTGTCTTTCTTACGTTCTGTGCGGACTTTCATCGCATGAGAAAGTGGGTAAAACTCAGTAATGCTGCAAATAATTTTGATAATTTTATGAGTTTTATGATTGCAGCGATTGATGCAACTTTGGCCGGCCAGAATGCTGCACTCGCCGCTGAGAGCTTAGGACTGGGACTCTGTTACATGGGAACTACTCTAGCTAGTGCCGCAAAGATTGGTGATGTATTGGAGCTTCCCGAGAATGTAGTTCCTATTGTCGGGTTCTCACTAGGCTACCCAGATGAATCTCCCCACTTCAGGGAGAGACTTCCTCTTGAAGGAATTATCCACTACGAAAAGTATCGTCAGTATAGTGATGAAGAAGTTGGTGAGATTTATGATAGAAAGGAATCTTCCGGACTAAGTCGATATCGTTCGATTGAGCAGTTGAGAAAGCGCATAGAGGTCGAGGGGATTGAAAACCTGGCCCAAGTCTATACACAGCTCAAGTACACTGAAGAGTCACATATTGGATATAGTGAAGAACTTTTAAAGTATCTAAGGGATCAAAGATTTATATAAACGACTGTTTTTAGGTCGTTTGCTCAGGGTGGGGTTCTATATCTTTTACAAGGGAGATATCCCCTAAGGGGATTGTCCTGTAGAACTAGGAGACTAAATCAAGACTATTGATAAAGTTAACCAAGTAAAGTGAGAACCCCTTGAGCTTTAACCTGAGACACAGACCCGTTATTGGTCCAATTCTTGTTTTCCTATGCCTCTTTTTATTAAGGGTGGGAAGTGTTGCGGCCACTGATAAAATTGTTCTGTTAACGAGTCTCGATCCAGATGAAAATCGCCCTCCCCTGCATTTCAAGAGTTGGGATATCAATGAAAAGCTAGAAAAGAGGTTTTACAAATACCTTAAGGGAATGGATGTTAAGCTAAAGCCTGAAGTGGTCCATTTCTCAACCGCGGAAAACCTATACACAAAGCTTCAAGATAGAGATGTCAAGGCCCTCATTTGGGTTGGTCATGCCGGTTTCTATGAAGGAGCAGGGATCGCGCAAAATAAAACGATTATCGATTACAAGGGGCGCGATCTTAAAAATCTATTCCAATTAGTTGGCCCACACTTACGCTATCTTGGTTTAGTGGGATGTCGTGGAGAGTTCTTTTTAAAAGAGTGGCAGGAGAAAGGTTGGTTTACTGAGGCTCCTCATTTGATAACCTTTGGAAGAGAGGTAAGAACGGATGCACGTAAAGGTCTTCGCTTGGCGATGAAAGAGCTTAAAGAACTCTATAAAAAGAATCCAAATCTCATGAAATTTCCCATTCTCAAACAGCATGACAATGGGAAGAATAAGATTCATATCTATCGAACAAATCATAGTTCAGAAAAAATGGACTCAATCCAAATTATGCAAAGAGAGAAACTGGTCGGTTTTTTACCGGGAAGTTTAGAGAATCAGGAAATTTCTCTTTCTATAGAGCTCTCTGATCATGCCGTTGAAAATAAGATTATTTCTGATAGTGGATACTCCGCTCTTGGAAAAGAAAATCCTAATTTAGGACGACTGGAGA
Source organism: Bacteriovoracaceae bacterium (assembly GCA_041583335.1). Classification (GTDB taxonomy): domain Bacteria; phylum Bdellovibrionota; class Bacteriovoracia; order Bacteriovoracales; family Bacteriovoracaceae. The sequence continues at coordinate 1,796 of JBFHGF010000337.1, read as the reverse complement.
TTCAATCTGATCAAGGTCAGTGGGAACTCTTTCAAACAAGAACTGGCCAGCCTATTGGTGTCGGAAAACATATATACAGATATAAAACCATCCCAAGGAGATGAATATGAAAAGTATTATTTCTTGTCTGCTTATTGCAGCTACTTTTGCCCTATCAACCCCATCAAAGGCCATCGTTGGACTTGCTACAGATTCAGAAGAGTTGGCCATCGCTGGTCTTGCTCTTATGGATCTTTCTCAAATTTGGGTAGTTGAATCAAGAACAACAAGACGCCACCACCGTCGTGGTTGGACAAGAACAACCTATGTAACTTATCGTTTGGTAACTTTTCCGGCCTTCTTTATTGCAGGTCTTGTGCTTCTCGATGAGCAGGGAAGAGCCGAAATCAGCGCAGACCTAAGTGAAGAGGTAATCGCTGCTGCTGAACTGACTTCTGATGAGGTTACTGCTTTCAAAGCTGAGATTGAGGAAATTAACAGTATTAAAGACGTTGTTGCTTCAGAAATTTCTTCCATCGAAGGTGAAGAGCAAAGAATCGAAGCTGCTGGAAGACTTTGGACAGAGTACTCATCAGTACTTTCCCAAGATGCAGCTATTGCTCTAGCAAAGATTACTAACGCTCAATAGTGAAAGTGAGGTCCATTTTGATTTTCTAATCAAAGTGGACCTCTTTAAAATTAATGAATCTCTTCTTTTCCATATTCCTCTTTGCCCTTTCTCAACAAATATCTGCTGATTTTACCGAGTGTACTTCTTTAAAGAATTCTTGTGAGTATTACCGTTGTGTTGAGGCCATAAAAGATTGCGGTCGATTCGGCTATCCACGGGCATTTGGACAGAAATATTGCCTTCGCTTCGAAGAAAATAAGAATAAGTTTTCGAAAGAAGGCCTAAACTTTATTGAAAGAACTCGGAGTTGCCTCATTGATCAACTCGATCAAATAGATCCTTCGATCAAATGTAAAAAGATTAAAAAGCAATCATTTCAGGATCATGTGCCCTGCTATATCGAAGGTGGATTTTGCAATCTTTCGAGAAAAGACCTTATCCAGCTCTATAAAACCGTTTGGCCAAGTCTTTGGCGCTCTAAAGTGATCAGGGCCGCTCTTCAAATAAAGAAAATTTGTCTGAAGCGATGAAAATCAAGAAATCTTTATAAAGTAAAAAAGTTGAGAAATTTTTACTAATATATACCTTTTTATCTCTGTATCTGGTACATAGCGACAATGAAAATTTTCTCAATGATAGTGCTTGCATTTATGCTTTTTGGCAGTGCCCATGCGGACGTGTGGCAGAGCACCCAGGAGTGGTCCGAAGAGATGGAACTTAGTTCCAGGAGTGGATTGCGAGTGATGGTTTTGGACGACGTATCTTCTCTGATGAATCAAGTCCTTACTATGGTGTACCAACAGACTGTGCAGATGTAATCTATGCCGCCAGAATCATTTTTTCTTTTGAAAACAAGCTTCCTTTCAAAGTTCGCAATCCGAAACGATCTGTTTTCTTTTTCAATGCTTATATTTCTAATAAAGGAAACTACTTTGATGATCTTGAGTTAGAAATCGACAGAGTTAAGGCCTTTATCTCTAAAGTTGCCGTTCATTCAGGAACTCAAAACTTGGCCGAGAATGATACTTATCCAATTGCTATTAAAGATATCCGTAGTGGAGACGTTTATATCACAGAGAATAATGGTATTCGTCACGCCTATCTTATAAAGAAGGTTTATAAGTCGGGAATTTTTGATCTGTACTACTCAACACTACCTCGAGTGGTGAGAGAGATTAAGGTTCAT
>JBFHGF010000336.1:0-3892 GCA_041583335.1 Bacteriovoracaceae bacterium | reverse complement strand
TCAAGCTTCACATCACACGACTATTGGGATGTGTAATGCGAATTCCTTAATGGTAAGGACACATGATAAAAACCGCCCACGGTTTCATCCAGTAACTCGTGGGCGTTAATCATACGAACCCTTTCGAAAGATTCACCTACCTCATTTCCCAAATAAACGATCTCCTTATCTTTGCGCTCTAAACTTATATTCAATTGTTTCCATAGTTGTGGGGAGATCTCTAAGTACTTGACCTCGCCCTCTAAACTCACCTTTCCACTGCAAAAGCAGTGATCCAATCTTTTGATCGGAATCACATTGGCCATACTCCAAAAGGCCATCAATATGGGCAGTTCTAAGTAATCAATATCCACCTTATCTAAATTCTCTCCTTCAACACAGATCACAAAGCGCAGCACTGGAAAGGTTAAACGTCGACGCTTCGATAAATAGGTAAGCTTCTCTTTAATCGCACGACCTCGACTTCCTAGTCCTATCACTTCAATCCCCGGCTGACCTTTAGAAGTGTAGCCAAAAACTTCGCACCATTGATAATTATTACGATTGAGAGTGAGGGCATTAATCTTGATTTCCATACTTGTTTAGATATTCAAGTACGGTCATATTTCATATGAAGTAAACCTTTAAAACTAGAGAGCGATCCCCTTAGCGAGATTCTTTTTTGACTTGATCATAAGCAAAAATGTCACGATCAATGACTTCCTTCTCTTGGTAGGGAAGTAGAATTTTTGTCGTCACTTTCTCAATCTCAGGAATATCTTTTCTCTGATACATGCAATTGAGAACATTATCGACATCTTTTTCAACGAAGGAGTATTCAAAGAGCTTATGGGAGAGGGCATAGATTTCATTGAGCTTTTCGCAACCTTGTTTCGGTTTTGAACAAAGGTGTTTATCCCTTTTGTCACAAGCAATTGAGACAAAGGCCGCCGTTCCATACTGACAGGTCACTTCTTTAAGTCTTGGATTCACAAAGCCACGCAGGAGGTTCTTTTTTTGCTTATCTTTTAAACAAAAATCTTTAACGCTGATTTTAGTTCCCATGCAATCAAGGTGAAGAGCGTCTACATAGTCGATCATAAGAAGCTCTTTATGCCCAAGCTTTTCACAAACTTCTTTATAGGAGTGAAGGGTACGATCATAGCCTGTAATATCGTACTTTAAAACTTCCCCCAAAATAGGTGTACATAGAATATAAAAGAAAAGCCATTTTCTCATAACTCTCTTATTTTAACATAAAAAAGGCCTTGCAAACGCAAGGCCTTCAAAAAATAAAAATTTAAAGAGCTATTAGGCCGGGAAAAGACCTCTAATTCTCATCGCTTTATCGAGACGGTTAAGGGCACAAATAAATGCGGCCTTCTTCATATCAACACGATAAGTATCAGCAGTGTCTGTACAATCTTTAAAGGCCTTAACGAGAATATCGTGTAGCTTCTTATTGATTTCATCAAGTCCCCAGAAGAAATTCTGTAGTCCTTGAACCCACTCAAAGTAAGATACGATAACCCCACCAGCGTTACAAAGAATATCTGGAATTAAGAATGATCCATTCTTAGTCACAATATCAATGGCCTCTTTAGTTAAAGGTCCGTTGGCACCTTCGGCGATAATTCTGGCCTTAACATTTTCAGCATTCTTATCTGTGATCACCCCATCAATAGCGGCAGGAATAAGAACATCTACATCGAGACCGAAGAGTTCTTCGTTAGTGATATCTTCAGCACCTGGGAATCCAGCAACTCCACCATTTTCTCTGGCGTACGCAATAAGAGCAGGAAGATCAATACCGTCACCATTAAAGATAGCACCCGTTACATCTCCGAAAGATACAACTCTCGCCCCTTGAGCGATAAGGTCTTCAGCAGCAGGAATCGCCACTTTACCAAAACCGTGAATGGCCACTGTCGTGCTCTTATCGATTTTCATTCCGAGCTTTTGAGCAGCGAAGTTCACACAGTAAGCAACCCCTTTCCCTGTTGATTCGGTACGACCAAGTGATCCACCAATAGAGATAGGTTTACCGGTTACCACACCAGGAACAGTGTAACCTTTGAGCTGGGAATAAGTATCCATAAACCAACCCATTGTTTGTCCATCTGTACCAATATCTGGAGCAGGGATATCAATGGAAGGTCCAACGATCATTGAGATCTCTGTTGCAAAACGTCTGGTCAATGATTGTAGCTCTTGCCTTGAAAGGTCATTGGGATCAACACAAATCCCACCTTTGGCGCCACCGAGAGGAAGACCAACGAGAGCACACTTGAAAGTCATAAGCATAGCAAGCGCAGCCGTTTCTGAAAGGTCAACACCTGGATGATAACGAATCCCCCCTTTACCGGGACCGAGGGTCATATTGTGTTGAACACGATAACCCATAAATGTTTTAACCGTACCGTCATCCAAACGAATGGGAACAGCAACTTGAAGTGCCCTTTTGGGGTACTTTAGTCTTTCGATAATGTTGGGATCCAATCCGCCAACCGAACCGGCAACTTCTAATTGTTCAAATGAATCTTGAAATAATGGACTTGAAAATAAACTCATACCTACTACCTTGGTTTGTCCGTCTGAGGTTTTCTATTATAATTACCAATAGAATAAATCGGCCAACAAATTACCGCAAAGAAAGGCATTTTGCAGTAGGTATTTTTCAAGTTTTTTTCAAGCTTAAATTATGTTTAGAACGAGGTGTAATATTGCAGTTGAAATATACTGTCTGCAGCATTCGCTGTACCACCTTTGGAAACGGGCTGAGTACTGGATACAACTGCTGTTATATTATTGCCCAAAGGCTTACTAACACTGGCGGTAAAGTCATTGTTATGAAGTCTGTATTCTAGCTTAGTATCGACTCCAAGGTCCTCAAATCGCTTGTGAAATCGAGAGAACACACGTCCGTTTATTGTAAATTCAGTCTCTGAATTTACCCATGGGTTTTCCACTCTCATATAGGCGCGCATCTTCATAATTTTTGCACGGAACTTGAGCTTAATATTTTGGGAAATCGATGCAGTCGAGTTGGGTCGCAACGCCTGTTTGACCGATCGTACTTTTTGAAGAGTCGAGCCCACTTCAGCATTTTTGAGCTCACCGGTTATTCGTTTATCTGCATAACGAAGGAGCATTTTATTAAACCACTTCTGCTTATCACTGCGATCAGGGGTATCATACTGGCCAGTGGATTCAATATCCCATTGTCTTCTGTATTCTTCCATTCTCTCCCAAGCGGCGAATTCATTTTTCATCTGATTCATCACCCCAGCAGAATCCTCAACCCATACATTATTTAACCAAATTTCCTGGGCCGCCGGAGCAGGCTGAATATCATCATTTGGTACTGTTGAGGCGGGACCTCTACCTCTGGTGCGCACTTCTTTTAAATGGGTGGAAACTTCCATCTTAATGGCCGGGTAAAAGTACTTAGGGCTATTCCATACATATTGAGCAGGGTATTCTTGGAAGCGATCTGAAGCCGCTTCAACCTGAGCGTTGAATCCAAACATTAGAAATGTGGATACCACCATCTGTATAAACATTAGGCAAGGTAGTAAAAAAATACTCATTTAACTCTCCCAAACTATGGAATTTACATCCCTCGTTTTCTCTCTGCCTAAGTAGTTGCAATGAACATACCAAAATGCGGAAAAAGCGGTGGTGTTTGAGTAAACATTACTGGCCGGTGACCTTTTGCTACCTCCTATTTTAACGTAAAAAGGGCCCGTTACGGGCCCCTAGGAAGAAATAATTACTCACTTTTAAAATAAACTTTATTGATCAGTCATCATATCCTTAGTTTCTTTAAGGACACTCTTAAGTGCTTTGATGGTCTCTGCATCAAGATCGAGATCTTTGGTCTTAGATTCCATGGCCTTAAGGAAAGCATTGG
>JBFHGF010000335.1:0-3893 GCA_041583335.1 Bacteriovoracaceae bacterium | reverse complement strand
TTGTTATATTTGGCATCTTCTTCATACCATTCACCAAGAGCAAGACTGGCCTGCTCACGCATACGCTTAGGAGTGAGCTTACTTTGCTCAACTTCAAGATAATATTCCTCTGCAGATTCATACTCTCCCAAGCGAGAAAGAAGGCGTCCCATTTGAAATTGAATTTTAATGCGGTCAAGACCGGTAACTTTCTTAACCCCATCTGTTCCATTTAGGGAGTGCTTATAGAGATCAAGGGCCTTAAGCCTTTGGGTGCGAAGAACCTTGGGATCACCCTCGGTATCACCTTCTTTAATAGAGGCATCAAAGTAGAGATCAGCAAGCCTTAGGGTAAGATCAATACGAGCAGGATCATCGAGATTTAAAGAGTCTCTAAGCTTTTCCATTTCGTGAATAAGGTACTGGGTATCATTCGCAAAAATACTTTGATGGAATAAGAAAGACAGAAGAAAAATAATTTTAAATGCTATCGGTTTCATAACCTAGACATCCTTGCCGCTTATTAAAAAGGGAAAGCCTCCTCTCAATGGAGGCTTCCAACGTTGGATTTTTAGCGCTGACCAACAACAGCGAGTTCTATGGACTGGAATTGACTACTGGTCAAAACCCCCATAATCAAGGCAACCGTAGTGGATTTGATTTCTCTATCCGCCTGAAGGTTGATTTCTCCCGTAAAAGGAGAAGTGTGGGAAGAAGCCCACTCTTTTTTAATGATATTAAGTTTATTCAATAGCTCATCTGGCTTCTTGCTCACTTGCTCCGTTTTCCCTACTAACTTTTGATCAAGGTAGAGGTTTCCATCACGGGAGAGAGCAATTACAGGAGCTTCTTTAACCTGAGAAGGTGTTACCGAAGTTGGAAGCTCCACTCCTTTTGTAACCAAGATCTCTGGAGAGCTTGAGAAAGTTTGCAGAAGGAATACAACGAGCATACTAAACATATCCACCATGGAAGTGAGCATGAGTGTAAATCCAGCGGCCTTAATGGCCCAGTTTCTCTTTCTCTTTCTGTTAATTAAGTGTTTTTCAAAGGCGTCAGCGGCCACCATACTTTGGTTTAAAATCATTAGTTACCTCTCGCCGTTAAAATACCGATATTGATGATTTTATGCTGTCTGAGAACATCCATCGTCGAGATCAGGTTCCCATAGTCCACCGTACTGCGAGGAGTAACGGTGGCCGTGGCAATTTCAATCGGTTTATTTTTGAAGACAAGAATTTTATCGACAATGCTGCTATTTAGGCTCGCCAGCATCCCGTTAAAATCCTCTCCGACAACATCTAGTTTCTGAACCCTCTTTCCATCCTTCTTAAGGTTTAGGCTTAATTTGGTGGGTGATTGAAAAACAAGATCGAGATCAAAGGACTCTTTCTTTTCCGCGGCAGCTTCTGTTCCGTGGCTTTGTTTGACTTCAACCGTTCCGATTTCAATCCAAACGGCCGTGATGAGCAAGAAGCACACACACGTAGAAAGAAGATCGATAAATGGAGTAAGGTTCAATTGAGCATCGAGCTCTTTCTTTGTTCCTAATCCTGTTTTATGTCTCATAGTGGAATCCCTTCAACTAGATGTTTAAAATAAAATTATGCGCAATTAGTTTCTTGTTACAGACTGCTTCTCTGTAGCAGTAGCGGCTACTTTTGTCCCTGTGGCCACTTCTTCTTTGTGACTTTCTGTATAGAAAAGGAAGTCGTGGTAGAGCTCACTCGCAGATTCTGTAAGAGAAGTGATAATAGACTCTGTTTTATTTTGGTAGATGGCGAAAGCTACAAGAGCAGGAATCGCAGCAACTAGACCAAAAGCCGTAGAGTTTAGGGCTTCAGAAATACCTTGAGAAAGAAGATTTGCTCTTTCTACTGGTGATGCAGCAGCAACCCCGGCAAAAGAACTGATCAGACCCGTAACGGTACCAAGTAGACCAAAGAGAGTGGAAACGTTACCGAACATGGCAAGAAATCCCGTTCTCTTATCAACAGAAGAGATCTCTTTTGAGAGCTGCTCATCCATTCTTGCTTGAAGGGCCTCATCACCAGCACCAACTGTTCTCATCTTAAGAGCAGTAGCTGTGATCTTCCCAATAGCAGTGTCTCCAGCACTCATTTCAACGTAATCATTCGCCGCTTTGAAATCCCCTTGAGAGATAAAGCTTAGGATATTCTTACGAAAATCTGCTGGTGCCTTTTTCTGAGTCATGTAAAGCGCAATAAAACGCTCAATGATAAAAGCAAATGTTAATAAACCGAAAGCCGCGATAAAGTACATAAATACGCCACCGGCCAAGAAAGCATCTAATAGATTCATGAACCCTCCTCCTTAAGAAAATTCTGCATTGAATTTTTGAACAAAATAAAAATGACTAAAATAGTCTTATTATTCCGTATTCTTCTGTCAACGAATCCTAACAGTTTCATGATGAAAGTATGAAAAAGTAAGTTTTTACAGAAGATTTTGTGAATTTTGTGAACTATATCGGGATTTTATTAGGTTGGGCCACTTCGTAACGCATAGGAATATTAGGGAGGGAATGTAAGTGCACCCAAGTCTAAGGGTGCACATTATTAAATTTAAAAAGGCGGAATTAAATTTCGATGGTCTTTACATCCATACGACAAGACGCCATATCATCACCTAGGGCACAGGCCGTCTCTTGCATAAGGTTGAGATAATCTTCACTTCTTATGCACTCATTGCCTTTGATATTGATCGCCTTATTATAGGCCTTCTTGCCATAATTCTCGACACCACCCCCATTATAGCGTGTAAGCGCACCGGGCGATGGACTTGATGCATCGTAATAGAAACCTGATACGGAATAGTAGAACTTCAAGTAAATGGCCGTGGCCAAGATATCTAATGAGAGGTTCTTTGCCGTTCTTAAGTCTTCACGAATTTTATCTTTACTCTGATCAAAGAGTTTAGCGAGGCTATCTTCTTGCACGTAGCTACTGCCAGGTGCACAACGTACCATCAAATCTTCAATCGATTGTTTTACTCGGGGATGTCCATTTTCGATTCTTCCTGAAACGCGAAGCTGGTTTTTGAAGAAGTTAATGGATGCCGACGTGAATTGGCCACAACCGGAATCTCCTCCTCCTTTATTGTGAAGGAATTGGCAATAACCGGACTCACCTTTGATAATGGCCGCCAGCATAGTAAAATCATTTCCCGTACATTCAGCGGCCCATTGAATTTTCTTGGCCACAGAAGTCGCCGATCCGTTACGGCCCTGCTCTCCACCATACTGAGCGGAAATACTCTTATGAAGCCTCTCAAAGATTTCACCATCGGATACCGACTGATTCCCTGATAGAGTCGCATCGGAGAGGAAACGCTCACGTCCCGAAACACTCATACCCCAAGCGGCCTTTTGAAGTTGATCATAGTGGCAAGCATTGGGCATCCCTTGCATTAAAGAGTCACTCTCACTATTAAGCGTTTCGTTATTGGCCAAAGTGGTCCACTGGAAAGCTGTAAACACAAGTAGAGCTGCGACTGATTTCTTGAATAACATGAGACTTCTCCTCGAAAATGCCTGAATCATTTGTGCTTCTATGATAGTGAAAAACTTCACCACCTTGGCCTCCATTGAAAATCTTTCGTTGGCCGTATATTTTCTAACCAAATTGGCCCTTTCTCCTAGAGCTAAGTCACTAATTTTACGCAACTAAAAAGGTTCCGTTCCCCCTATCTATCCACACGAGTGTTCTATTTACTCTTTAACACTCAATTCAATTTTCCAATCTCCAATAAAAAAACTAGATTAAGGCCCTATCAAATATCGAGGGAAGAAATGATCAAATTACCTATACCGAAGGCCTATCTTCTTGGCCTTTTCCTATCTCTATTTTTTGCAGCTAATACCCAGGCCAATCTCATTCCTTGGCGTGATGGTC
>JBFHGF010000334.1:0-3929 GCA_041583335.1 Bacteriovoracaceae bacterium | reverse complement strand
TGTTGGGGTGTACCACTGAGTAGAAATTCCTTGGTTTCAAAGGGGGGACCTCTATGCCCCATTTCACGGGGCGTTGGTGGTGGCGGTGGGGGAGTTCGATTTATCATATCCGGTCTTGGACCCCTGTGGGATATTGATGCTATAGGCTCGCCTTTATTATTAAAGAGAATAATATTCTTGATTTTTTTCTTGAGTAGACGACTCTTTTTCATGATCTCAATACTCTTCTCTCGTTTGTCGGGAGAGATGGAATTGATGACATCGATTAGATCGGCCGTCTCGTAGTTGTGATCATGACGGGCCCGCTCACCTATGATCATTAAGTGGTTGAGGTAGAAAGCGAGAATAAACCCGGCCGTACAGATAAAGAGGGCCAGTAAAAGGTAGCGTCTAAAGAGTTTCGATTTCATGATGATCATGCAGTTACCAGCCTGTAGCCAATCCCATATTCAGAGGCAATTTGTAAGTTTTCAACATTGGCCTTCCTTAGCTTGGCGCGGATATGGCTAATATGTGAGTCGATGGTTCGGTCACTGATATCGAGATCATGACCGGCCTTTTCAATAATGCTTTCGCGACTAATGACGGCCCCTTCGCGCTCGCACATGATTTTTAAAATTTCAAACTCACGACGATTAAATTTAATCGGAGCTTCTTTGTAGGTGACGATCCTCTCTTCAAGGACGAGGACAAGATCTCCCACTTTGATTTGAGGGCCAACACCTTTTGGACCTAGTAATTGAACTTGAATACGGGCCAATAATTCTCGATTGGAAAAAGGCTTCCTTACGTAGTCATTAGCGCCATTGGTAAGACCTTCCACTACGGATTCTTCATCGGCCTGAGCGGTGAGGATGACAATGGAAACGCTCGAGCCTTTGGATCGTAAGTGTTTACAGAAATCCATGCCATTTCCATCGGGAAGTCCAAGGTCGAGAACAACCAGATCATAGAAAGAACTTTCTTCAAAGGCCTTGCGTGCACTTCCTAAATCTCGTGCACGAACCACGTCGAAGTTTTCGAGTTCTAAAAAGAGTTGGAGGCCATCTCCTAGTATCGGGTCATCTTCAACCAGTAGGATTTTTTTCATAGGAGCATTTCCTTGTTTAGCTAACGCCGATTATAAGTCTAAATGCCAAATGTTGCATTAATATGGAAAGAAATTGGTAGTAAATTCAATGCTTTATACTTTGAAAGTAAAGTAGTTGAGCGTTTTAGTCGATAAGTCTCTATGTTTTAAATAATGAGGGTGAAGTGAGAAAAGAACTGTCTCAAAACTATGGTATATCCTTAATGGATGATGCTCTTACGTATAAGAAGCTGAAATTTAATTTCAAAAAGAATAAAGAGCAAGACCACACGGAGCTATTGGATCAAAGTGCTGAGGCCTTTAACTATGAAGAGTGCAAGGACGAGTATTGGAATCCCGAAAAGTTCTCACTGCTCTACGGAACTCCACTTTGGGATCAGGCCAGTGAAAGTGAGCGCATTCTTTTAAATCAGCTCTTTTGGGTGGCCTACTATTCTCAAATTATTTCAGCAGAAATTGCTACCATCTACTTTAATCAAACGGCCGCGGCCGGACTCTATGGAATTGAAGATTTTCGCACCGTTTGTGAAACTCTCGACTTTGAATCCATGCAAGAGCGCGCCCATATCAATGCCTTCAAAAAAATATCAGAAGAAGTGGAGATCGCTCTTTTTGGTGAGCGCATTTTTTCTTTTTCCATGCGACCTTATTACTATGAGACTATGATCTTTCAAAATACGAATCTCTTAAAGAGGTTTTGGAAGCGGCTACAATTGCAAACCTATGGCCTTCTAAGCTCGGGCAATGCCTTTATCGCTTGTCAGTATTTAACGGTGAGAGGGCTGCGAACCCTTAACGGCAAGATCATTCAGCATCAACTGAGTGAGTTCTATAATAATATGTCTCCCGAGCAGCAAGACAAGGCTCCGGGACCAAGTGCCATTAGCTACTTTCACTTTATGGATGAGTCCTACCACTTTAATAGTTCTAATATTATTGGAACTGATATCCTAAAGCTGTTGAAAGCGCCCAAACCATTTGAGCGCAAGATTGCGCAAATGGGCATTAAAGGCACCCTTAAAGATCACTCTAATTTTTCTACCATGGTTAATGGAATCTTTTGGTATGACCCCGCCACCTTTCAAGCGGCCTATCGAGTGATGCGCTCTAAGATTTTTAATTTCTCTCATGCAGATGCCCTCAATATGATAGAGAAGTGTTTCTGTAAGGAAAATGAAGGGGTTCATGAGAGCTTTAAAACCCATCAGACCGCATTGGAGAGTTATAAATCATACCTGGCGGGAATTGATTATCTCGATGCGGATACCTTGCAAGGAGGGAAGATGAAAGAGTCTTCCGTCGCTAAGTACTTGCAGCAAAATCAAAATGAATTTGAACAATTTAAAAAGAAGGCGGCCTAATGAGCAAGTGTCCACTGACAATTTCCAATACGGGACAGACCGTAGAGGTCAACGAAAATGTTGAACTCAGTAAAGAGCTTGATGCCACCAATAGCCCGATCCTCTTTGGATGCAGAACGGGGATTTGTGGCACCTGCCTTTTGATTGTGGAAGAAGGAAAGGAGAATACCAATGAGGCATCGGCCGATGAGTTGGAGTTTCTAGAAATAGTATCCGAAGATCCTAACGCTCGCTTGGGCTGCAAGATGACCTGTTCGGGACCTGTTAAAGTAAAGTATATCGGGAAATAGGTCTATGAGTTCAGCTATTTCGTTTAAAGACTATTGGTATATAGCTTGCGAGTCCCATGAGCTGAGAAAGGATGAAGTCCTTTCCCGGAAGGTATTAGACGAATGGATTGTGCTCTTTCGTGATGAAACGGGTCAACCTCGTGCTTTTCAAGATCGCTGTATTCATCGCAACTCACAGCTCTCTAAAGGTTGGGTAAAAAACGGCCAGCTTCAATGCTCCTATCACGGATGGATTTTTCAAGGCGATGGCAAACTCACTAAGATTCCCTCAGAAGGCGCAAATCAAAAGAAAGTGGGCAATCGCTGTGCGGTAACCTATGAGGCGCTAGAGCAAGAGGGGTTTGTCTTCATACGCTTGAACTCAAATCCTGAAAATCAAACCACTCCTTTTAAGTCGCCCCACTATGGAGATAAGAATTTTCAAACGGTGAGACTCTTTAATAAATTTAACAATAGCGTAATCAATTGCGCTGAAAATTATATCGATGTTCCTCATACCGTCTTTGTCCACGATAAGATATTTCGCGACGCTCTTGATGAAGAGATCAACTGCATCGTGCATCGAAAAGACGGTATGGTGGAAATCGAATATTTGGGCGAGTCAGATAACTTGGGTTGGTTTTCTTGGTTTTTAAATCCAAGAAAGGTTCCCATTATTCATATCGATAGCTATTACGCGCCCAATATCACCAGTGTGAAATATATAATCGATAAGAAAGAGTTTTGGATCACAAGCCAATCCATTCCCGTCTCAGAATTTGAAACTTGGGTGTGGACGGACCTCACTTATAATTTTGGAAATCCGCTTATTAATTACTTGGCCCGTCCAATTGTGGGCTATCAAGGCCAGAGCGTGATTGATCAGGATATTGTGGTTCTTGATAATCAGTCGCAAGTTATAAAGAAGTACGGAGAGAATTTCTCAAACGCTACGGCCGATGTGGTCCACGTTTTGATTGAATCCCTGTATAACGCCATCAAAGAGGGGAAAGACCCCAAAGAGATCGCGGATAAGAAAGTCGAGGTTAAGTTTTGGATCTAAGGTTGATCATTGAACTCGCTATTTTTGCTTTCTTGATGATATGGCACCTTTCCAATCAAGGCAGAAGGTTGCGCTTTTTGGCACGCACTTTTGATGAGAATACTATCGACCTATTGTCCCTAGGGATTCAAGGGCTTTTGTTTCCT
>JBFHGF010000333.1:0-3939 GCA_041583335.1 Bacteriovoracaceae bacterium | reverse complement strand
GGTAGTAATAATGTTGCCCCATTCTCGTTCTTTACAGCAGTTTCTTCAAAACCCATGATTATCGCTTTTTCTCCGATCAATAGAGCAGAAACGGGAGAACTCAAAGATACTCCTCGTAATATTTTCAGAGAAAAAGAATTTGTAATTAACTTTGTAACTGAAAATATTGTTGATCAAATAAATCAAACCGCTACAAATCTGCCTTACGGAGAAGATGAGTTCAAATATTCAGGCTTAACTCCCATTGACTCAGAAAGAGTCAAGGCCAAAAGAATCAAAGAGAGTCCAATTCACTTTGAATGTATTCTGAGAGATCATCTCTCTTATGGGGATGAGCCTGGTTGTGGTAGAATTATTACAGGAGAAGTGGTTAAAGTTCATGTGAATGAGGCCATATATCAAGATGGAAGAATTAGTACCGATCTTTTTGCTCCCGTAGGACGAGGAGCAGGACACGACTGGATTCTTTGTGATCACCGATTTGAAAAAACACGGAATAGATAATGATAAATTATATTCTTACTTTCTTATCCCTATTCATACTTTCAACCTGCTCTCAAACATCAAATATGGTGCAGAAAGAAGACTGCCAAGGGCTCGACTGGCTAAAGCTTGGCCAGATCGAAGGAGCTAAGGGGCTCTCTACTCAGATGCTTGACTACCATATCAAGCGTTGCCCTCCAGACCTTGAATCTGTTGCTCGTTCTCAATATATAAAAGGGCACCAACAAGGTGTCCCTAATTACTGCACCTATCGCACAGGGTTTATTAAAGGTGAAGTGAGAGACCCCGTTCCAGTTCTTTGTCGAGATTTAAAGTACGCAGAATTTCACAAGGGCTACCGCGAAGGAATCAAGGCCGGTTCAAAATAAAGAAAAATAAGGGAAAGTATTGAAATGAAATCTCTATTCAAATATTTTTTTCCATTCATTTTAATCATTTCGCTACACGCCTCAGCACCGGCCATTCAAAAAACAAAGCTCCCCACGCTAATGGTTTCTTGGCAAGATGATCTCTCCCTGGTTGTTGTGGCCTTAGCTGGACAACGTCCAACAGCGCTAACAGGACATCAAATATCTTTAGTAAGAGAAGTTTATCCGACAACTCAATTAAAGCTGATTGCTATTCCAAAAGATAAAACACTTGCTCCTCTTATTCTCCCCATCCCAAATGACGTCAATGAAGTAACACTGAGTAAGGCACAATTTAAAAAAGTTTCACCTCAATCAAGTTGGATATGGGGAATTACCCCTGTAAGTCCCTGTGGTGGTAGTTCGCAGCTTCATTTAAGGTTCTTACACAAGAAAAAAGTTTATACTAACTTCTATGGACTCTTTGCCTGGGAAATTAAACACAATGATCTTCCCACGAACTTAAGCTTCTATCTACAGTCTCAGCTCAATATAGATTTTATAAAACAAATAACCTCACCAAGTTTTAAGAAGTCATCCCAAAAGGATCAACAAAAATGCACCACTCATCAAGGTGCAAATTGTCGCTTTGTTTTCGAATTATTAAATGAAGCAAAAGGGATGAGTTATCAAATTCAATTTGAAGAGCTAGACCTAAAGAATATTAATTATATCTGTCCCGTTTAAAACCTACTTTTTCTGCTGCTTTTCCTTCTTTACCTTTGAAGTCGGGGCGGGCTGAGGAGCAGGCATTAAACGCTCCTTAATAAGAACAGAGCTCTTTGCTGAAGCCACGCTAAAGCTTGATAACTTCTTCTCATTACCCGCATTATCTTTTAAAAAAAGCGTATAATCCCCTTTAGGCAGGCGAAATGAACTCACTTGATAATCTAAAGGAAGCGAAGACCAGTAACGAGTATCAGCACTTTCACTTGCTTCAATTCCTCTATTGGCAGCAGCATATGATAGAGAAGCTGCCGTCAATGCTATAAACTCACTGTTCTTTGCCTGATTCTTATAAATTAAATAAGCCGCAACAAGAGCTGTAACATGCTTAGCGGCTACTCGGGCTCCAATCTTAGCGTAAGTTGAAGTTTTCTTTTCATCGAGAGTTACATAGGCCAAATCACCCAATGGATTCACAACCGCAGTCTGAGTATCACTTACGACTTTATTTGCCTTATCTCTAATCACCAGAGAATACTGTTGTTTAACCGGTTTGTAGGCAATGGATGGCACCTCGAAGTAAATTTTAAGAGGCTTTCCCGTTGAAATAGAAAGAACATGCCCTACAAAAGCAGCAAAAGAGAGTTTTCCTCCGGCCACAACACTTGCTGTTGCCATAGGAAGTGGTATATCGATTTTGGATACGCTCTTCTCTGTTATAAGATCATCTTCTAGAAGCACAAATACATTGTCGCCCTTATTCTTAGAAAGTTGTTTTATTTTCTCATCTAAATACTTTAGTAAATTTTTTGAATACTCAGTTCTGGCAATATAATCAGACTGCACTTTTGCCAAGGGAAGCTTATAGAGCTTAGCGTAATCATCTTTAAACTTCTGCGCTTTCATATTGTATGTTTTGAGAATATTAAAATTCTTTAACAATACATTTTTGGCTTCTTTGTATAGGTTTAAAGCTACCTGACCATCACTTCGTGTATGAAATTGTTCATGGATAAACGCCCCGTATACTTTGGCCAACAAATCATCCTTATACGTTACAACTCCACCAGTAGTAGATTTATAATTATCGAGAAGAGAATTCCACTCAATCAGAACACTTCTCGCTCCCATTAAGTGAAATCGTCTTTCTTTGGCATCTAGTTTTTTTGCTGCAATAACTTTTTCGCTTAATTTGTTCTTTCCATCTTCACTTTTCAACTTCACCGTATAGGATTCATACTCTCCATTGAGATAAAGAAGAAAGTGGTTAAGAGACAAATAAAAGCGAATCATCGATCGCTCATATTTTTCTCCATAGTAATTATCTGAATTGCCGTTTGCCACGGCCGCCTTTAGTTTCTTTGAAATACTAACGGTAAAGAGCTTATCGCTAAGTTCCTTGGCCTTTTCAAATGTCTTTAATGATTGGTAATACTTACCATTGAGGTAGAACACCGTACCTTGTTCTAAATATTTCAAGAGACGAGAGTTCTCGTCTTCAATGAATTTATCACTTTGAACAAATTCTTCGGCTTTACTGTAATCGCGAGAAGCTAGATAAGACCTTAATTTGAGGGTATCTTTTCTATTTCCAGTTGCACACCCAACAAGTCCAAAAGAGAGTGCTAATAACAACACTCCCCTTGTGATACTGTTTTGAATTCCATTTCTCAAGCAGTATTTTCTCATCTAATTCTTCCTTAATTTAAGATTACCAGCCCGTGCTACTTTGATCAGAGAACTTCTGTGTTTTAAAACGTGTTCTGAGAACTTCAATTCCCTTTTCAAGATCAGTCATACGAATATTAACAGTATATTGCTTAATTGTTTTCCCATCTCTTTGACGTGGGGCCATTCTTACGTTACCAAAAATAAGAAGATCAGCTCCAGATTGCTTTCCAATTGATTTAATTTCGTTTGGATTTACCATCCCATCATTTTGATATTGAATCTCTTTGAGCAGATTCTCTCTGGCTGCAGCATCAATGAGGATAAATTCCCCAGAAGCAGAGAATTCATTTAGCAGCTCATCGTTTAGGTCATTGATTGGAAAGTAGGGCTCAGATGTTTGATTCTGAACTTCTGCAATAAAAACCTTAGGTGTTCTTCCCGCCTTCATAAGATAGCGTTTAAATCCCTTATGTTTTTCAATCTGCTTTAAAATATCTGCTATTGCATTTTCAGTATCGCGTAGAACCCACTTATCCGTAATTTCCATTGCAAGTTCATCACCTTCATCTCCGCCAACTCGTTTGGCCTTAAAGCTTCCACATGATGATACAACCATAAGTATCGCTAATAGTAACAATAGATTTTTTTTCATTTCTTCCCCTTATTCGATATTAAGTTTTTTAATATGTTC
>JBFHGF010000332.1:0-3946 GCA_041583335.1 Bacteriovoracaceae bacterium | reverse complement strand
GTCATCTCGATGGAGCTGAAATTAGAGAATCTGTTCTCTCTCTCTTGACCCTCGATAAGCTCGGTGCAGAAGTAAGTATTTTTGCTCCCGATGAAGATCAATACCATATTATCAATCACCAAAATGGCACGGAAGCTGAGGGCAAGCGCAATGTCTTGCAAGAGGCGGCCCGTATCGCTCGAGGCGACATTAGCCCTTTATCCCAATTGAAGAGCTCAGACTTCTCTGCTCTTATTATTCCTGGAGGCTTTGGTGTGGCGAAGAACCTATCTTCCCTTGCTTTTGAAGGTCCCCAAGGAAAAATGAATGCTGACTTTGCTGCTGTCTTAAGAAGCTTTCACGCAGAGAAGAAACCAATTGGAGCGATTTGTATTGCTCCTGCAGTTATTTGCTTGGAGCTGGGTAAAGAGGGAATCGAAGTGACGATTGGAAATGATACCGCAACGGCCGAGGCGATCACTGCTCTTGGGGCCAAACATATCAACTGCAAAGTTGATGAAATTCATGTGGATGAGAAACACCGCATTGTTTCGACTCCAGCGTATATGTATGGAGATGCTCAAATAAGTGGTGTGGCCGCGGGGATAGAGAAATGCGTTGCTAAAGTATTAGAAATGCTTAAATAATAAAAAAATGTAATTTAGATCAGGTAAATTGGTCTCGATTTGAGCTATCCTTTAATAGAGATATTTGGCAAGGAAGGAACCGTGATTCAAAAACAAGCAAGAGCAAAAACAGTGATTTTTATGGGACCAGATGAGGTTCACAATGAAATGTTTGACCACCTTTTAAAAGATGGCTTCTACAATAATACTTCTACTTTTGTACTCGTTCATATTTTGAATGATAAATCTCGCGAGAATTTTCCTCCAAGTGTAGATGTAAAAAAGGACTCTGAAGTCGAAAAGTATATCAATACTCAATTCGATAAATTTGAAGAGAAGTTTGTTGATGAGGCCACTAAGCCAAAAGTCGAAAGAATGATTCTTTTGAATAAAGATACTAAGCTTCAGGCGGTTAATTTTCTCAAAGAGTCTAAGGCGGATTCTTGTGTGGTGGCGACTCGTGGTGAGCAAGGTCTATCCGGTATGTTTACTGATAGCATGGCCTACTACCTTGTGGCCCATGCTCCTTGTGACGTATTGGTTATCCGTCCTTGAGAAAGTGATGAAGGCCAATGGCCCCACATACCCC
Organism: Bacteriovoracaceae bacterium; assembly: GCA_041583335.1. Classification (GTDB taxonomy): domain Bacteria; phylum Bdellovibrionota; class Bacteriovoracia; order Bacteriovoracales; family Bacteriovoracaceae. Next base: position 2,752 of record JBFHGF010000332.1, on the reverse strand, counting down.
AACATTGAGTGAGTTCTTTCTCCCTTTCAAAGGAATTTTAACTAAGTGATGGACGAGGGACAATGTTCCCTCGCTCACTCCATACCTCTCGTTTCCTAAAAGTAGGGCGCAGGGATAATGGGGTACGATCTCGTCGAGGTCTTGTGATTTTTCGGCCGTTTCAAAGGCATAAATTTCAAGTCCTTTTTCTTTAAGTGCCTTTATACATTCATGGGTGTCTTCCCAATATTGCCAGTCTACCCAGCTATCTGCACCGAGAGCTGACTTTCCTGTCTTGGAATTTTCAGGAGTGGCCGTGTAACCACAGATATGAATCTTGTGAACTCCCAAGGCCTCACTGGTTCGGATGAGGGAGCCCACATTGAAGGAGCTTCTTAGGTTATCGAGAATCAGATGAACTTCCTCATGGGCCAGGGCCTTTACTGCAGAAGTATCTTCAGTAGAGATCAGAAATTGATCATCGCGCAGGTTCATTTGATTTTCACGCTCAAGGAGCATCAGGGTTTTTTGAAGATTTTCGAGTTGATTAAAAGGGGCATGGCCCTTTATTTTTTGGGTCATCTCTACAACATCGTTTTGAATATGGTTATCCAAAGTGTCGAGGTAGAGGACTAAGGACTTTATGGCCGATGAGCGTTTTTGGTCACTTTCCCATGATTGCTCAATTTGACTGGCAATACGCCACAAAGTGTCGACAACTTGTTTCTTGCTGAAAGAGAGGAAGGCCCTAGGAGGGATGTTAAATGCCATAGAAATCTTATATCGGAAGTTTTCCGTAAGGAAAACTGGATATATGTGATTTTTTAAAAGGTTCAGGTAACGCGCACGTAACGCCTGAGAGGACTAGGTAGTAGCAAATGATTTTAGATTTTGTTATAGTCCATAAGCTAAAGACATTAAATTACCGTAAAAAGGAAATGATTCAATGAGTCAGAAATATCTCATCACTTCGGCCCTGCCCTATGCCAATGGACCTATTCACTTTGGACATCTGGCCGGAGCTTACCTCTCTGCTGATGTTTATAATCGCCACCAGAAAATGAAGGGCAATGATACGCTCTTTATTTGTGGTAGTGACGAGCACGGTGTGGCCATTATGCTCAATGCAAAGAAGGCCGGAGAGGATTATCAAAGTTACGTGAATAAGTGGCATGCAGAGCATAGTGAAGTTTTGAGTCGCTACGGAGTTGAGTTCGATTTCTTTGGACAAACTTCGGCCAAGTACCACGAGGAAGAAGTGGTGCAATGGTTTCATGAGTTAAATGATAAAGGACTTATTGGAACGAAAGACGGGCAACAGCTCTTTTGTAATGATTGTGAAAACCATCTTCCCGATCGATTTGTAGAAGGGGGATGTTATCAGTGTGGTTACGAGCACGCTCGTGGAGATGAATGTCCTAATTGTGGCGAGCTTATTGATTCGGTCCGTTTGAAAGATCCTGTATGTAAAATTTGTGGCTCTCAAAATATTAAAGAAGTAACGGTAACCCAATATTACCTTCTCCTTTCTAAGTACCACCAAGAGTTTCGTCAGTGGTTTGAATCAAAGAAAGGGGATTGGCGTAAGACGGTATGGCCTTATGTGGATAGCTTAACCAAAGAAGGACTCCATGATCGTGCCATCACTCGTGATCTCGATTGGGGGATTGATGTTCCTCTACCGGGAACGGAAGGTAAGAAACTCTACGTTTGGTTTGATGCACCTATTGGTTATGTCTCTAATACCAAAGAGGCCTTAAGGCTAAAGGGCTCAAGTGATGATTACCGTAAAGATTGGTGGCAAAACGAAGATGTCGAGTTGGTAAACTTTATTGGTAAAGATAATATTATTTTTCATACCATTATCTTTCCTTGCATGAGTTTGGCCTCTGGTCTGGCGAAGGCCTGTAATGATGTACCGGCCAATCAATTCTTAAATCTAGAAGGAAAGCAATTTTCTAAATCAACTGGGCACTATGTGGATTCCTTAAGCGCTATGGATGAATTTGGACAAAATGCTCTTCGTTATTATCTACTCTCAATTCTTCCGGAAGGAACCGATTCTAGCTTTAGCTGGGAGCAGTTCCAGGCCAAGGTTAATAATGAGTTGGCCAATAATATTGGAAACTTTCTCAACCGCTGCTTGAAGTTTACTCAGAAGAATTGGGCCGAAGGTATGCCCGCTGCTTATTACCAAGGCTTTGTGGGAACAGATGAGGCAAAATCAATTTCCGCAGATATTGCTCAGATCACAGAATTCCTAGATGCGAAGCAATTTAAGAAGGGGATGGAGCAAGTGATGGCCTTGGGACAGAAGGCCAATAACTTCTTCTCTGATCGTGCTCCATGGGCCCTTATTAAAGAAGATAAAGATAAGGCGGGAACTGTTCTTGCTCACTCGGCCCTCTATGCTCTATGCCTAGGGGTAGCGCTAAGACCTTTTCTCCCTGAACTTTCTGCAAGTATCTTGGGCCACTTTGAAAAGAGGTTAACTCCTGAGGCCGAACGTAAGATTTATCGTGGGGAGTTGGAAGTTCTCAATGAGATCTTTGCCGATGGTCACCTCTTGGAAAAACCGGTGGAGGCCCTTGTGCCCAAGATTACTGATGAGCAAATCGCTGCGCGGTTAGAAGAATTGTCCAAGCTTTAAATTTATTTAAGTACAGAATTGAGATCACCTTGTTGTTTCTTTACCGGAACGACATGGTTTTCTTTGATATATCCCATAAACTCAAAATACTCTTGATCTAAAAAAGGAGTGTGCCCTTTGAGC
>JBFHGF010000331.1:0-3947 GCA_041583335.1 Bacteriovoracaceae bacterium | reverse complement strand
TGCGCGGCTTCCCAAAAGGAAGACCAGTACGATATATCTAATCATTTTAAATACCTCAAAATGTGAAATTTATATTGAATTTGAAAATAGGTTTAGGAAATGGCTAACGCCACCAGAGAATTGCAATTGAAATAGAGTATCGAACTAATCTACACATGGTGGTAAAATTATGCCCTTGCCTAAAATATGACAACCCTGATTCTTCTTACATCTTCCCACATCACAGGGATGAAACATAACTTCCTAGAAATATACCTGTGATATTGTATAATGAAGTATGGAAAAGAAATATAAAACCTTCAAAGAGTTCTATCCCTTCTACTTAGATGAACACAAGAAACCAATGACCAAACTGCTGCACTTCATCGGTAGCCTTTGTGTACTTATAACTCTCTACTTTGCCATCACATCAAACCCCTACCTCTTCTTCTTGGCCCCCATTTTTGGCTATGGTTTTGCCTGGGTATCCCACTTTTTTATTGAAAAGAATCGCCCTGCAACCTTCACCTATCCCCTTTACTCCTTAATCGGTGATTGGGTTATGTTCGGAGAAATTTGCATAGGTAGACATAAGATCTTCTAATTCACTAAGCATTTCGATACATCCTCCTTAAAGTTCTCTGATTCGAATAACGATGATCTTTCGCATGATGACCTTTAATCTTGTAATGTTTCTCACCAAAGCGCTGTCTCTTTTTAAATTTTCTATTCTTATATTTTTTAATGCGCTTTTTTGTCTTTTCGTCTGTCCATAGCGTTTCAACGCTATACCCACGAGGAGAAGTATCGAAGCGCCTCTGTCTATTTAAATCCATAGGAACTCCGGACAGGAGAACCCATAAGAGAGCATAAATATATCTCATAATTTCCTCTAGAATAAAGAAGGGATAATAAGTTTAAATGTCTAGAGGAATGTATTCACGGCAATCACCTCGGTAATTGTAAAATTAAGAAAAATGGCGAAGTGATTATTTATTCATAATAGAAGTATATTAGCACAGAATGATAAAATAAGAAGCAGGGCCTTACTAAGAAACATACCTATATTTAAACATTTACAAGCCTCCATCCTTCACCAACGGTTTTCATTGATAAAAATGGTTTAATTACACTACTTTCATTTATCGTTATGCCAAAGTGAGGTTGAGTGATAAATTATTGATATGAGTGATAAAACAAATATTCTCTTTTTTGATGGAGTTTGCAACCTCTGCAATACTTTTATCGATTTTGTCATCCGTTGGGACAAAAGTGGGAAAATCAAGGTTTCCTCACTTCAGGGGGAGACAGCAAAAAAACTCCTTTCTCAGAAGTATACTCAAGTCCTTGATACCGTAGTTCTTTATAAAAACGGTAAGGTTTACACCAAGAGCAATGCCGCTATCAGAGTTCTTCTGACGATCAACGCTGTATTCTATCCCCTTGCTGTGTTTTTAATTCTCCCCTCTTTTTTAAGAGATCCCTTCTATAACCTTGTCGCCAAGCTTAGGTATAAGTGGTTTGGAAAGCGCTCAAGTTGTCGTCTTCCTTCACCTGAAGAAAAGAAATTCTTTCTTCCTTAGCTCAAATGTAACGATATCATCAATTTTAGACCTTTATATTCCAGTATAATGCTAGAACGTAGGATTCTTGATGGTCTTAGACATTTTAACTACAGCTTTTTCATCAAGATCTCTTAAATATATGTCTCATTCGGATATGATAATTGAATTAAATAAAACCATAAAATAGGAAGTTCAATGAATAATGAATTGCCCCCCCATGACGTCACCGTAGAAGAGTTTAAAGGAAATAAAATTTTCAAAATTTTCAAGGTAGATGAAGAAGGAAACGAGTTAGAGAAGTATGGAACCGTTATTAGCTTTGGTCTTACCAAGGCCAAGTATATTCTCGAGCATATTGAAGACATTCAAAAGTATGTAGATACCTACACAAGAGACAAAGAATAGGAAAACCACGCCCGTGCTTGAGATTGAAAACCTCACATTCTCCTATAATGGACCAACTTCATCACAAGTGTTCGCTAAGTTTAATTTTAGCGCAGGAGAAAATGGTATCATCCATCTTATTGGTGAAAATGGACGTGGAAAAACAACACTCTTAAGGCTGATATCAGGTCTTGCCCTTCCTCAGCAAGGACGCATCCTCTGGAATGATTCTACCTTATGCTCTGACCAGGTTGGTTTCCTATCTGCTCAGAATAATAGTTCCTTCTTTCAGCTCAAAGGTCATGAAGCGATAGAGCTCTATGCCGAACTTAACCGCAACAAACACTTTAAAAAAGAAAGATGGTGGTCCATCCTCAATGAGCACAACTCTTTTCAAGCGGCACTCCGTCAAAAATATGCCCTATGCTCTACTGGCATGAGGCAACTCATCAATGTTGCCATTTGCCTGACGAAGCAGGCAGAGGTCTATCTTTTTGATGAACCCTTCAAAGGCCTTGATACGAACGCGAAAAATATCCTAAATCGCGTACTTGAAGAATTGGCCCAAGAGAAACTCGTTCTTCTAACATCCCATGAAGAACCTAAGCTCCAGGATCAGTCCCTCTCCCTTTTCTCCCTAGACCAAAGGGAGGATGTGCATGCTTAATCTTCTTGTTATTTTATTCTTAAGAGAAAAGAGGAGTGTGTTCATTAATCGTTACACATTTCCACTGCGTCTGATTGCTTCACTCATTAATATTCTCTTTTACTACTATACAGCGAAGGCCTTTCAGCCCAATGCTGCTTTTTTTACTGAGGGTGGCCATTGGAACCTTTTCCAATTTGTCATGATTGGTGAACTGAGCCTTGGTATCCTCCTTGATTCCTTAATCATTTATCCGCAGAAACTCCGCCAAATTATCAATGAAGGTGCTTTTGATTCTCTTATGTTAACCAAGGCCGGAGTACTTAAGCCCTTATTGCATATGGGTATGACTTCACTGCTTATTGGCACCACGACTTTAGTTTTCAATCTCTTTGTACTCTTTCTCTTTTTTGAGTTCCCTATTCATGTTATGGGATTGCTCAAGGCGCTTCTTTTAAATTTGGCCTTCCTTCCCTTGTTTACAGGTCTTGGTATTGTTGCCGCGGCCTTTCTGATTTACTTTAGGAGAGGTTGCAATATTCTCGGAACCATTGCAGGAAGTTTATCGATCCTCTCAGGGGCCTATTTTCCCACAGATGTCTTTCCTCAGCTTATTGTACAAATTAATAACTATATAAATCCTCTGCAATTTCTTTTAATTGAAAATCGCGAACTTCTCGCGACAGGAAATAGTACACATATCTTTCCTCTACAAATTCTCTTCATTTTACTGGCCGGAGCACTATCTCTTCTCGCCGGAAAAGGCCTCTTCTATTTTGCCCTTATGAATTATAAGCGCAGAGGAGGGGTACTGATATTGGGGGCCTCATAACTTGAATCTATCAAATAAGCTCACCACCCTATTTGATCCTCAAACCTTTAATCCAAACAACTCTGAAATCCTAGAGCGTAACAAACTATGGGGTCTTTATAGAGCTTTTGACTCCCATCACTTTAAAAGGAATTGGCTCCTCAATCAAAGTTACTTTGATGAATTGAGCCAATGGCAACTTGATGAGAACTTGAGCGGTATTATCCTCAAAGGTGGCCACCTCATCCCTGCATATTATTCCCACCCAGGAGAGAGGTTCATGGGAGATATTGATATTCTCATCGATTCTGATCAACAAGAAGGCTGGAATTCTTTTTTAGTTAAGCAAGGCTTTGAAGACATCACTAAGGATATTTGGGCGGCCAATAATTTTAAGAAAATCTTTTTAAAGCATAGTGGAGCTCTGGAGCTTGTCATTGAGCTTCACACTCGCCTCTTCTATCAAGAGAAAGAAGAAACCCAGTGGAAAAGAGGACGGCCAGCTCCTTACCAAGGTTTATACTATCTCGAGGCCAACGACCTCTTTGTTCACTTATGCGGT
>JBFHGF010000330.1:0-3963 GCA_041583335.1 Bacteriovoracaceae bacterium | reverse complement strand
GGGGGATATGTGCACAGAGAGGCCTTTGATCCTGAAGATTGGAAGAGTTACACCATTCTCGACTCAACTAATGATACCTATCAAGATGGAAATGATGACTACTATGGAATCTCTTCCTTCCTGGCCGGATACCGTTGGAACCATCACGTTTACTGTAAGTAATTATGGCCAATGACGATTATATCTTAGGTCACTATGCCAATGTGGCCAAACAATATGGACTCTCCCCTCAATCGACGATTGAAGATCAAGTCATTCGTGATGCGGAAACCCAGTTTTTGAAGAAGGCCATTAGCAAAATCCTAAAAGGTCTCGATCATGTGGATCGTCCCATTAAAGTTCTCGATATAGGTTGTGGCAATGGCATCACCATCGAGCGCTTATCTAAATCCTTTCCCCGTATCCACTTTACAGGTGTAGAGTTTAGCCCCGAGCTCTATCAGCTTTGCCTCCAAAGAAAACTCCCCACCGATAAGGTCACTTTTGTGCAAGGAGATATGAGAGAGTTAAGTGCATTTGAATCAGCTCCCTTTGATATCATCTACTCTCAACGTTCCGTCATCAATATTCTAGGAAAGCAAAAACAAGTTCAGTCCCTAAAAAATATTGCTTCGGCCCTCACAGATCAAGGCCACTACCTTTTAAGCGAATCCTTCTACGAAAGTTGGGCGTCCCTCAATCATGCTCGAGCAGAATTTCAAATGGAAGAGGTTCCCATCTCTAAGCACAACCTCTTTCTAACAGAATCTCGCCTGCAAACCCTTACTAAATGTAAAATGTGTGAATACCATCACGACTTTGGTCGCTATTATTTAAGTACCCACTTTTACTTAACTCGCGTACTCCACCCTCTGCTCAAGAGACCTGGGGATCGCTCCGTTGCCCCCCACTTTGTGAAGTTCCTCTCAGAAGGTCTTGCCCCCAATATTGGGGCCTATGGGCCAATCCAATTTCGCTGGTTTGAAAAAATTTAAACATTCCAATTTTGCTTTGCTTTTTGCCTACCTTAATATTATCTTGTGCCTAACATCAATACTTACAATTAACTTGCAAAAACCATGGCGAAAACTGATCATAAATCATTGAAATTGCTAACAGGCTCTCTTTTGATCCTTTTGTTGCCTAGCTTACTATGGGCAAAAGCAAATCCCATAACCCTATGGACAACTCATCCGCAAGTGGCCTACGACCTGAACCAAATCGCCAAAATCTATGCCCCTCAATCGCAAACTACGTCAGCGCCAGTGGCCTTTTTTGCCCAAGAGGTTTATTCCCTCACCGATAGTGCAGACCTTCATCAATTTGAGCCCACGGCCACCGAGCTCAAAAAACTTCTCAAGCACACCCCGCTGATCTCTGGACCATTATCTCATCAACCTTGGTTAAGGTTGGCGAAAAACTCTGGCCTGCTTCCTCAAAAAAATGGTCTTATTCTGGATCACCTCGGACAAACCGATCACTATTGGCTTAATTCCGAAGAAGCACTCGCCTTTGAAAAGAAAATTCAATCCTTCTTAAAAGAGCTCAATATAGAAACACCTTCTGGCCATCCCTGGAGTGAAAGTATTGCTAAAGAGACAAAGAAGATACAAAAGCTCATCAAGAGTAAAAAAATTAAGCGCATTGTTTTGGCCCACAATGCTTTGCTCCCGCTCTTTGAATCCATTCCCAAACTTGAGGTTTTAGTGCTCTACACTGGGGATCATCACCAAGAAATTGCAGCGAATATTTTAAAGAAAGTCTATCGCTGGGCAGAGAATAAAGAAGATATCCTCTTCATCTATGAAAGGAATATAACCTGGCCCGCTCCTTTAAAAGAAACGCGCTTCAATGGAATAAGAACCATCCAATGGTCCCCTGTGGCCCCCTCGCCGTTAACTCATTTGAGGGTCGATCTAGAGGCCTTGCCATGAATACAATTAGAGTTAAAGATCTGAGTTTCTCCTATCCGGCCAAAGAATTTGAAAATTTAGCAGATTCTGACCGAGAAATTCTTCATAAAATAACTTTTGAAGTTTCCCGTGGAGAAATTCTGGGTATTCTTGGACCCAATGGTGGAGGAAAATCAACTCTGCTCAAGCTACTTGCAGGTCTTCTAAAACCCACAAGTGGTACCATTGAATATCCTCACACAGACCATCAAGAGGGAATCATCTATATTCCGCAAAAGGACCTACGTAACTTAAGTTATCCCATCACCATTTTTGAATATCTCGAATCATCTCGTCTACCACAGGATAAAGTATCTAAAGCGCAGTGCCTAGAGGCCATCGAGCGCGTTGAACTGAAACGTCCCATTGACCAACAAATGAGTGGTCTTAGTGGTGGTGAATACCAAAGGGTACTCTTGGCCAAGGCCTATCTGCAAAAGTCGAAATTGATTCTAATGGATGAGCCAACGAAAGGTCTCGATGGTATTGGCCAAGATAAATTACTCGAACTCTTAGGTGAATTTAAAAAAGAAGCGGCCGTGATTTTAGTCGATCACAATATTGCCCAAGTCCTTAAACATTGTGATCGCTTACTATGCTTAAATAAAAGTTTCCACTGGCATGATCATCGGTCGCAATTAAATAAAGATATTCTTGAACATACCTACCACTGTGAATTTGAACATCTCCTCATCCATGAAAAAGGCGGCGATATTCTGCAACATGAACACCACGCTTGTCTTCATCATAATCATGAAGGACATGACCATGATGGACATGACCATGATGGAGAAGATACGAAATGAATTGGCTCACCGACTTCATCACCTTTCCCTTTTTGCAAAAGGCACTCTTCGGCGCCATCGCCCTAGCACTGACCTGTGGTTTGCTCTCTCCGATGGTCGTCGCCAAGCGCTTCGCCTTTATGGGCTCATCCATCGCTCACGGGGCCCTACTTGGTGTCTCCATCAGCTTGGCCCTTGTTGACTTTATAGTACCTAAAGGCAACCCCTCAACTTCTTTACTCATCTTTGCCATAACCACCCTAGTGACCATGTTAGCGGCCACTCCTTTGGCCCTCACAACCTTTCGTCAAAAGCTTCCTAGTGATGCACTGATAGGTCTTTTCTTTACGGCAACTATGGGACTGGGACTCTTGATTCATCAGGCCTTGGGACCGGGCAAAGGAGATCTGATGAGTTACCTCTTTGGCAATATTCTTATGCTCTCTACCCTAGACCTAAGTATCCTTGCTCTCTTGAGCGTTAGCATCTTCGCTATAGTATGGAAAAAGAAGTCCTCTTGGATTCTCTTTCTCTACGATGAAGAGGCCGCTTTCATTCAAGGCCTCCCCACCAAGAGATACCATGTCCTCTTCTTTTTGATTCTCACTCTCGTCATCGTCAGTGGTCTCAAAATATCTGGAGTGATTCTCATCAATAGTTTCCTTTTGATTCCGGGAATTTTTTCTCTCAAATATGCTCCCAGCGCCAAGAAGACCTTTTCTTATTCCATCACCTTTGCCTTGATCACAACTTTAATAGGGGTGGTTTTGGCCAATGGCCTAGGACTGGGCATGGGACCGACTCTGGCCGTTACTCAAGTGGCCATTTTTCTGGCCATCTATGCTCTTTACTGGGTAAAGGCCAAGATCGCTTAATTAACAGCTGCTACTTTCACCACAATTCTCACACTGATAACACGTGCCCGAAGGAATCATCGTCTGCATGCCACAGAGAGGACAAACCCACTGGATTTGTAGATGTTCATTAAAGTTAGACCTCTCTTCACTTTCCACTTTGTCCTGCTGCCATTGCATCAAAGGCTGACTTAACTTGGAGCCATCACGATAGAGTGCAATGGCCTTCAATCCCATAGAGTGGGCCTTACGATAAAGGGACTTCACCTCATCCACAGTTGTAGAATGACTTAGGTTCAACGTTTTAGATATGGCCCCACTAATATAGGGTTGGACCGCGGCCATCATATTGAGGTGGCCTTCAGGGGGAATAGAAAAATCAAAATCGACTCC
>JBFHGF010000329.1:0-3970 GCA_041583335.1 Bacteriovoracaceae bacterium | reverse complement strand
CTTACAAGAAGGCACAGACTATCTGCGCCTCGGTGGCCTCCTCTATGATGAGTGACGTTCATCTCTTTCTTTATATATTTTTTGGGAATATAAGTGGGATTTCTAATTCTAAGGTGAGCATCTAATTTTTGAAGCACACTCATAATATCAACTATTTACGGCATAGTTACCCCTGTATTGTCTCTAGGCGCCATTGACGTGAAAAGGGTTTTCCCTCACAGTGCGAAAAAGATAATTTCTAGGGAGGACCTTATGGAAACGACAACGACAACTAACGAAAAGAGCAATGTTGAAAGACAAGTTCCTGAGCTATCACTACTGAGCTATGTTAATGGATCGACATCTGATCAAGTTAAATTTGTAGATGATCTCTACTTAGGCCTTAAAGAGTATGGTTTTATTATTTTAAAAGACCACACCGTTGATCAGAAGAAAGTCGATAACGCTTATGACTTTGTTCATGAGTTCTTCCAGCTTCCCGAAGAAATTAAAATGAAGTACTACGATGACAAAATCGCCGGTCAACGTGGTTACACTCCTTTTAAGCGTGAGCACGCGAAGAATAATCCCAATCCCGATCTTAAAGAATTCTGGCATGTGGGTAGAGACCTTGCGGATAGTTCTCCCTATCAAGGTGTTTATCCTGACAATATTTGGCCTTCAGAAATTGCTGAATTTAAGAAATCTTTCCAAGAGCTCTATAGCTCTATGGATGCCACGGCCGTGGTACTTCTCGAGGCCCTTGGCAAGGCCCTTGATGTGCCAGAGAATTTCTTCAAGGATATGATCGCCGATGGTAACTCCATTCTTAGAACCATTCACTACCCCCCGACAAAGGGACAGGACACACAAAATAGTATTCGTGCCGCAGCTCACGAAGATATCAACTTGATCACCATGCTGGTTGGGGCCACGGCCTCTGGACTTCAGCTTCTTGACCGTGACGGGACTTGGCTAGATGTTAATTCTAGGCCTGGTCAAATTGTTGTGGACACGGGGGATATGATGTCGCGTTTGACTAATGAAGTTCTTCCGGCCACCACCCACCGTGTAATCAACCCCGACTCTGATGGGGAAGCTCGCTACTCAATGCCTTACTTTGTTCACCCTCACTCTAATGCTATGTTGAGCTGTCTTAATAGCTGTGTTGGACAGGGGAAGAAGTACGAAGATATCACTGCTGGTGATTTTCTTACTCAGAGATTAATTGAAATTGGATTGATGTAATTCAAAGGAAAAAGGCCGTGTGATACGGCCTTTTTTTTTGCTTATTATTTCTTATTATTGCTTGGCTTCTTCTTTTTCAGCTCCGTGGTGCTTTTTCATTGGGCATTGCTTATCTTCTTTGCTTTTGCAATCACCTTTTTTCATAGAACATTGCTCTTTTTTCATTGAACATTGTTTCTTGTCACCACAACATGACTTTCCATGGTGAGCACAGCTCGATAGAGTTAGACCTAGAACTAAGGCGAGCATTGATAACTTTTTCATAAATCCTCCGTAAAAATTAAAAGCGAACACCGACTGAAAATTTAGTGTTCAAGATACTTGTCGTTTGTTGGGTTTCATCAGCAAAGGCTTCAGTTTGAGACAAAGATTCGACACCCATCTCAAAAACCATAGCATAAGTTGGTGCCACTCGGTTTATATATCCTACTTTAAAACTAGGAATAACTAAAGCGCTACCGGTAGATGTCTCTTCATTAATCGTTGTATTGGTTATGCCGTAGGCCATCCCGACTGTGGCATAGAGATTATTATCTGATTTGGCAAGTCGATCAAAGTGGTACGTGAATTCCCCTGATACCATATATCTATTGGTGGGCACATCGAGTACGGGCTCAACGAGAGTGGCATTTTCACGATCGAAACGAGCACCGATGGCCCATTCCCAATTGACTCGGAAACGATTGGCATAGAGCACTTCAAGTTGATATCCGATTCGGTCTCCGGTTTTATTTTCCGCAGTATCTGATACCGACTCGTTAATTCCATAGGTATAGTTACCTTTAACAATCCATTCAAACTTTTCTTTAAAGACCAGTTCTTCCTTGGGAGCAACTTGAAGCTTGGGCAGTTCACTCCAGATCGCTTCAATATTATTGGTATAAGTTACGTAGTCACCTTTGCGAAAGGGGATCTCGCCGCGCTTATCTTTTATTTTCCACATGGAAAAGAAGCGGCTTACTTCTACACAGACGGCCGCAAAGCTAGCGTTCTTAGTAGAGAAGAGAGACTCCTGTCCTATGGAGATTCCTTCGTCGGCCCCTTTGCGCACGACAAAGGTCTTGCCAGAAGTTGATGTGGCCTGAATAATCACCAATTGGTCTTCGGCCCTGATGGGATCAGGGGTGAGAGCGATAAGAAATAAACTTATGCACAGTAGGGACTTCAAATTCATAGGAATATTTTAATATACTTTTTCGTTTCTCTCTATACTTTATGGAATAAGAAAGAATAACCCCTTATACTAGGGTAAAGGGTGGTATTGAATCATGTCCGACAATAAAGATCAAATAAGTAATAATGATGATAAAGGTGAGAGAGGAACTAACGAAAAGGTGCAAAGGCGTTTTGACCTCAGACTCATTTTTATTCTTATTCTTGGTCTCTCTATACTTTTTGGCATCCTTATTTTTCGAAACGTGAAAGGTCTGATCAAAAACCCTCCTCAATATCAAATGGACGATGATCCCAAAGGTACCCTTCGTCTGCGCAAGGGGATGAATAAACTTCAAAGACAAGAGCACTTTGCACAGCACAGTGCTCAAATCAACAAGGCCGCGCGCCGTGAAAAGCTTGCTCTAAAAGGACAACCTCTACATTCAAGACCCGTAGATAAGTTTCCCTCGAGAGCTCTACCCTTATTCATTGATCCAAGTAGCTTGGAGCTCATTCCCCTGGAGGCTTCTGCGAAGGCGCAAGTTCAAGAGGTCGCTAATCTTGTCGCTCTTAAAAAAGATTATAAAGAAAACTTTGATGCCAGTGATATTGTGCAAGAGAAGATGGGCCGCATCTTTGTGGCCAGGGATAAAGCGCAAGGCCTTGAAGGGCAAGAGCGTGTTTCCTATAACCTACGAACGAAGCAGTTGGGAGTGATTACAGGAAAATTATTTCTGAAGTTTTCATCTGCTGAAGCCTTTAGGCAACGAGAGCAGATCTATCCTAAAGGCACTCGTGAGCAACGTATTTTTAAGGCCACCGAATTAGTTATTTTAGAAACTACCCGCGATTTTTCTCTTAACGAATTGCTCGCCCTTGAGCGTGATCTTTCTGAGCTTCCCCAGCTTAAGAGGGTGAGGGCCGAAGTTATCGAGCATGGAAAGGCGGCCCAATAGCTTGCTAAGTGGTCAAAATTTTTAAGTTTTCTATCTCGTTTTTTTTTCTATCTTCCCGAATTTAGGTAATTCTTCTTTATTTCCGATAATAGATCTGTGTTGAAGTGTAGGGAAGAAAAACAATATTTACCTTTTTGGGCAATGGCCTTGGTGGCCGTGATGGCCCTTTTGAATCTTTCATCTTGTCTGATTAAAGATAAAACTTCTGCAACCTCCATCAAAGAAGACACCACTCATCCTGATGTACGTGTGAATTCGCTTATTATGGGGGAGCCTCCATCCACGGTCTATGAAGGAGTACCTTATTACTATGAACCTGATTCATTAGAGTCTGGCTCAGTGGTGAGCGCTGAAAATCTCCCTTCTTGGATGAGTCTTGACCCTGTTACCGGAGTCATTCGAGGAACTGTCGTCGGTTATCAGAGCATCAATAATATTAAACTTGTGGCCAAGAAGGGAACAAACTTCTCTGAAATTGGGCCTTTTAGTTTAACCATCCTTGGAGATGCACTCTTCGCCCAGCAATGGCACTTATCCAATAGTGGCCAAAGTGGTTATTCCGCTTCACTTGCAACAGCAGGTTGGGATCTCAATCTTGACGAAACTTTCTCTAAGCACATTACCGGAGTAGG
>JBFHGF010000328.1:0-3983 GCA_041583335.1 Bacteriovoracaceae bacterium | reverse complement strand
CATCGAGGTCGAGATCTGGAAGAACCCGGTTGATCAGGCTGCTCTTACCGACACCGGACGGGCCGACGAACGCGGAGATCCCATTCCCGAGCGTCTCGATGAGCGCGTCCAACCCCTCGCCAGTCCTGAAAATGAAGAAATGCTCAAAGAGTCGGCCCTGTGGTCAAGTGGTACCCATACTATGAAGAAAATGGCGGCCAAAGGACTTTGGTGTCAGGGAAGTGCAGACTCTCTGGGAGAGCTTGAAGTTCAGAGTTTGGCCCAAGGAGATCTTGTCGAATTGAAACTCGGCAAGCGTAGCTGGAATGTCCTCACCAATAGCACATCAAAGAGTGAGCTTGGACCAACTGTACCGGTCTATGACAAGAGCTGGCAGGAAATCACTGCTGAGTATAGGGAAAAGGTTGAAGCTTGTGGCGTATTCTATTGGACGAGCTTTCCTCAATATCAGTACTTTAAAGAACACTTCAAATTACCAAAGGCCGCACTACATTGCTGTGGTCTTGGAAAAACCCTACAGAAGTTCCAAGAGCAAAATGGAGATGATTGTGAAGTCATTCCTTTCTCTTCTATGAAAGAATTTAAAATGTGGCTGCAAAAGTAAAAAAATAAAGGATATCCCAATGAATCAAACTGAATTATTTGAAAAATCAAAATGTATGGTCCCCGGTGGGGTCCACTCTCCAGTGAGAAGCTTCAAAGGACTGCACACGACGCCTAAATTTATTCAGAAGGCCGAAGGCGCTAAGTTTTGGGATGTCGATGGTAAAGAGTATATCGATTTTTGCATGAGCTTTGGCCCCCTCATACTTGGCCATCAAAATGAAAAAGTTAAAAATGACCTCAAAGATCAACTTGATCGAGGATGGTCCTATGGTGCTTGCGAGCCCTATTCTTTGGAGCTCGCTGAGTTTCTCGTAGGAAAGCTGCCATTTATTGATCAAATCCGTTTTGTAAATTCAGGAACTGAAGCCGTTATGACGGCAGTAAGGCTAGCCCGTGGTTATACGGTAAAAGATAAAGTCATTAAATTCAACGGCTGCTACCACGGACACTTAGACTCCCTACTCATTAAGGCCGGTTCAGGTCTTGCCGGTACGGCCGAAGCCTCAAGTGCCGGTGTCCCCAGTTCAATTGCTGCTGACACTCTTGTGTTGGAGTTAGGTGACCTTGATGCCGTTAAAGAGGTCCTGGAACTCAATAAAGACAACGTCGCCTTAATTGCGATTGAGCCCCTTCCGGCAAATAATGGATTACTCCCTCAACAATTGGATTTTCTCAAAGGTCTAAGAAACCTCTGTGACCAATATGGGGCCCTTCTGCTCTTTGATGAAGTTATCTCTGGCTTTAGAGTAGGAATGGGGGGCATGGCCGAGAAAAAGGGAATCAACCCTGATCTTGTTACCTATGGAAAAATTATTGGTGGCGGTCTTCCCGTCGGGGCAGTAGGTGCCAGAAGGGAAATCATGGAAAAGCTCGCCCCCGTGGGCCCTGTTTATCAAGCGGGAACTTTAAGTGCCAACCCTTTGGCCATGGTGGGGGGATTAAGTACCCTCACTCAAATGACTCCAGAGGCCTATGCCACAATAGAGAAAAATACAAAGACCATCACCGAGCTCTTTAAGCGTTGGTTCAATGAATATAATAGTGGTCAATTTAAAGAGCTTAATATCGTTAGTGAATCGTCTCTCTTTTGGATTCATCCAGGAAATGCACCAAAGCGCGCTTGCGATATCCCAGCAGATCTTGGCGAAAAGTTCTATGCTCTCTTTGAAATCCTATTGGATAAAGGGATCTACTTGGCACCCAATGCCTATGAAGTAGGTTTTGTATCGCTGGCCCATGATGAGAAGATCATTGCAGAACTTGAGCAAAGACTCTTTTCTTAAGGAATTAAGGACAAGTGAAACAAGTTAGCCGCCTTTTCCTAGGACTCACATTCCTCTACACATTATTAATATGTGCCCTTGGGACATGGTGGCTCTATTTAATTTTTCAATACGGAGAACAGCTCTCAAAGATAGCGGGAGATACGGACTCGGCGAGAATCATCACCATGGTCAAATGGGAAGGACTAACATTCTTTGCACTTTTGGTGCTATTAACGGCCTCCCTCCTCTTTCTCTACTTCAAAGATTTGAAGAAGACAAAATCTCTCCAGGCCTTCTTTGCCAGTATGACCCATGAACTAAAAACTCCCTTGGCCAGTGTAAAGCTGCAAGGGGAAGTTATTTCTGATACGATTGAAAGAATAGATCTACCCCGACTATCTTCAGACCAAGAATATTCCGACAACCTCCACCAGCGTGTCAATCGCCTCTCCGATCGATTAGTTGAAGATGCCAATAAGCTCGAAACGACTATGGATAAGATTCTTCAACTCTCTCGCGTCGAAGGAGGAGGCAACCTCCACTTATCCAGTGTTGATTTGAAAGACGCCTTTGAAGAAGAGTTTAAGCGCTTTTCAAAAGAGCTTAACCTAAATGCACAATGGCAGCACAAGCAGCGGGTATTGGCGGATGAATTCGCCCTTTCTCTCATTTTCAAAAACCTTCTTGAAAATAGCCTCATCCATAGTGATCACAAAGAGGTTACCCTTAGTACAAGAGAGACACTCGATTCGATCGAACTCACCTACACTGATCATGGAAAGTTTACTGGTGATCCCCAAAAACTAGGAAGCCTCTTTTATAAGCACAACTCCAAGAAAGGCTCGGGAATAGGACTCTACTTGACTAAAACTTTAATGAAGAAAATGAAAGGTTCATGGGTCTTTAAAAATCAAGATGGTCTCACTTTTATTTTTAACTTCAAAAAAGGAGTGACCCATGGCCAGTAACTCCGACACCATTTTAATTGTCGAAGATGAGAAAAACCTTGGAGTGACCCTCTTTGAATATCTGGAAAATATTGGTTACAAAGTAAAGCTCGCCCAAAGTGTGGCCGAGGCCGACTCGCTCTTTCAAATCTTCGAGCCCCAAGTGGTACTGATGGATATCGGGCTGCCCGATGGCTCTGGCCTAGATTTGGCCCGTCGCATGCGTCTTGAGCGCTCCGACTTCCTGCTCTTCTTTTTATCGGCACTCAATGACCCGGACACAAAAGTGGAAGGGCTTGAAATTGGAGCTGAAGATTATATAACCAAACCCTTTGCTCTTAAAGAATTAACGCTACGTCTTGAGCGCTCTTTTCAATTAAAGAAAACAATGCTCGAAAAACCTGATGAGTTGGTCCATGGTAAATTGAAAATTTGGTTTTCAAAGTTCCAAGTACAAGATGCGAACGGCACCATCATCAATCTAGGTCAAAAAGAGTGCGCTATTTTAGAGCTGCTCTATCACTCTAAAGGCAAGGCCTTTAGTCGTGATGAAATCATTGATCAGGTATGGGGAGAAGATAAGTACCCCTCCCATCGCACTGTAGATAATTACATTGTACGATTAAGAAAGTGGACTGAGACTGATGGAGAGCTACCATTAGAAATTCAATCCATTCGCGGCATTGGTTATCAACTGAATATTAAATCATAGAACAAATAAGATAACGAAATATACGAGGAAATTATGGGATTATTTGAAAACAGAACAAAGCACGAAGATGGTACAACCGGTGTACCTGTATGGTTTATGCGCCAAGCGGGACGTTATCACCAACACTACCAAAATATTAAGAAAGATTCTGACTTCATGACCATGTGTAAGAATCCTCAATTGGCCTGTGATATCACCATGGGACCGATAGAAGAATTCCACTTTGATGCGGCCATTTTATTTAGTGATCTCCTCTTTCCCCTAGAGCAAATGGGACTAGGATTGACTTATGCACCAGGACCCAAGCTTGAGAAGCACCTCACCAGTCTGGATATCGTTAAATCGTTGAAAGTATCTGCCCCGGCCGAAGAGTATTATGGCTTTCAAAAAGATGCTTGTGGCCTACTTAAGAAGAGCTTACCCCATGACCGCACCCTTCTGGGTTTTGTCGGT
>JBFHGF010000327.1:0-3988 GCA_041583335.1 Bacteriovoracaceae bacterium | reverse complement strand
GTAATCGAGGGTCGACGCCTGCTCTAAGTCTGAACGGTAGAGTTGCACCGCTTCTTCAAGCAGCTCTTTGTTTTGCACACTTGGGTTTTGGCGATATTCCAAAACAAGCTCGGACAAAGCGCTCTTATCTAGTGGCAGAAGATCTTGGGAAAGAGCATTTTCTACTTGTGGGTTTGTCCTGGCCTGTTTACTCAAAATACGGGTGACGAGGTAGGGAGAGAAATCCAAGAAGTAGAGCATTTCATTATAGGCGTTGACAAAGAGCTCGTGTGCATTCACCGCAAAGTCACGATAGAAATTCAAAACGGTTTCTCTATCTTCACTAAGTGCACGATACGTTGCATGAAATCCACGTCCACTAATATCTTTTTCTTTAACGATTATTTCGGCCTGGGCAACATAGTCCATCACGCTCCAATTCTTAAGGTCGCGATTCTTTTTAATGACTTGATGAGCTTCAAGTAAGGAAGGTACGAGATAGTAGATAAGTCCTCCCTTGAGATAGAGAGGATTTCCAAAACCGTTTTGGGGATGATCGATAAACCACTGACCCATATGTTGAGTATAAAGATTTCTATAAAGGGCACGAGTTTGGGCCCAGTTATCAAAACCTTCTTTGATGAGCATAAACGTAGCAAACGTTTCGGCAAAGGATTCACTTTGGTGCACACTATGGGCATCGGGCTCATAGCTTGAATAGGCCTTGGGCATAAAGGTGCGATCCAAGCAGTGACCTAGCTCATGAAGGATGGAATACATATTCAAAACATCATAGGGAATAGTTTTCTTTAAACGAGAATAGGTATCTTCTTCGTAGGCGCCAGGAGTATCAAGACCTAAAATGCGGTGGGTCTCAAGCCGTTGGTTTGAATTTACTGAGGCCGGAAAAACCATACACATTTTATAATTCATAGAAGAGTAGTTCTCAATAATGGGAACCGCATACGCTCCTTCTTTGATGGCCGAAGTATACATTTCAAGACTACCGGCATCGTTATCTTTTAGTTCTACTCCTGACTTTTCGAGAATATAGGCCTTGAGGATTTGTGATCTCTGCCTTTCCTTTTCATCGTCTTCACCAAAGGCATCGGCCTGGGCATAGCGGATTTCAATTTCATCTTGATCCATAATCAAGATTGGATAGTCCTGCCCTTGATCAGCATAGCTCTCTTGCAGGTACTGAATCACTTCAGAGCGCTTGGTTTTGGCCATGGCCGCTGAACAGAGCATTGTACTCAATACAGCTAGAGAAAGGGTACAAAGGAGTTTGGATTTCGTATTGCTATTTTCGATAGATTTTTTCATAGTGGCCAACATACCACCAAGAGGGATTTCATGCCCTAAGGGCCGTAATATTTTTAGATAAAAGAGGCCATCTTATTGGATTTAAATGAGTTTTATCACAGTAAAGCTCAAGATAATGGTAAGAAACCAAAGGGTGAGCCCGTAGAAAAGAGCGTTCTTTCCGGTGTTCTTAATATCGTTTAAATTCATGCCCAAACCAATGAGTCCAAGCGTAAGGCCTAGCCCTAGCTTAGAGGCCATGGAAAAAGAGGAGCGCAAAGGAGCAAGCGCATCGATAAAAGAAAAGAGCGCTGAGACCAAAATAAAACCAATAATGAAGGAAGGAATCTTAACCTTTTTCATCCATGATTGCTTCTCTTGTCTATGCTCGAGAATACTTAAGACGACTGTAACCGGTATTATCCATAGTGCCCGTGTCAACTTATAGGTCGTCGCCAGTTGCATCGCCTTTTCTCCATAGATAGAGGAGGCCGCCACTACGGAACTGGTATCGTGAATCGCCAGAGCGCTGAAGAGTCCAAACTGGGATTGATCAAGTCCAAGCCAATGACCTAGAGGAGGGAAAATAAAAACGGCCAAGGCATTAAGTAGGAAGACCACGCCCATAGACATGGCAATCTGACTTCCTGAGGCATTGAGGATAGGCGCTGTGGCGGCGATGGCGCTGCCGCCACAAATGCCGGTACCCACCGTAATTAAGAGGGATTGAATGCGCTCAAGAGCAAAGACTCTTCGTAAAGCGAAACCAAGCACAAAGACTAAAGTAAGCGAAGTTAGGGTAATGCCAAGGCCAAGCGCACCATGTTCAATGACATCGCGAATCTTAAGCTTGGAACCTAAGAGGATAATACTCAATTGCAGTAAGGTCTTGCTCCATTTCTTGGCAAAGGCCTTTAGTGCGGGACGCTCTTGCACAAAGAAAGAAGCGATCAATCCATAGAGGAGCATCCATTGAGGATTTAAAAAATCGGGCAAAGATTACTTTCCTTTTTGGGTGGGGAGTTCATTTTGCAAAGTCATAAAGCCACCGAAGTTAACGGACTCTGTTCCTTTGTCGTGGAGCATCCCTTTGACTCGACCAGCTCGGCCACCACTGCGGCAGTAAACAAAGACCTTCTTCTCACCGGTCATTTTCTTAAATTCTTGATCCCAATTCTTATCTTGGTTGATCTTGGAGAGGGGAAACCACTTGGCCCCTTTCACCATACCGTCAGCGATTTCATTTTCTTCGCGTACATCGACGATTATGGCCTTGCCTTCTTGGGCCATTTCGTAAACTTCTTTTGAAGACTGCGCCCAAAGAGTTGTGGAGAGTAAGCAGGCAAAAACGAGAATGAGGTTTTTCATAAGTTCTTCCTTGTTGTTTATATAGGCCTGTATTCTAGAAGGACTTTAAGAAAATGGGAATGATATTCATCAAACTCTAGAGGCCTGTCTGGCCCCTTATTTGGCAAAACAAATGACTTGTAAATGATGGTCCTTAACCTGGGTGACTTCGGGAACTAGGGGCTTTCTCCCATTCTTCTTATGTTGAGAGTAGAGGAGAATTTTGACCCAAGTAAGGTACTTCTCCATCGTAGAAGTTTTGTCGAGAACAAAAATATTTTCACAATTAGAGAGATTGCCTTTGAATACTTCTTGGGAGTAAACACTAAAGAAGAGTACAGGAACGTCACTATTACAGTGATCCTTCGCCCTCAATTCGCTGATCATCTGATTTCCCTTAATGACTCCCTGGGGAGCAGGAAGATACTGTTCGGTAGAAATCAAATCATACTGATTTTCTTCAAGCAGGTTCAAGGCCAGAAACCCTGAATTCGCCCAATCTACAGTGCAACCAAACTCAGCTTCGATATTATTCTTGAGGAGTTCTCCGACTTCATTATCGGCCTCGACAATTAAAACTCTAAACTTTGTTATATTCATACCTTTCTCCTTATTCTCTTTTTTATTCTAAGAAAGAAGTGTGCAAGGAGTATGGAGTCTTGGCCTAATCATTAAAAAAGTCCTTCAACCGAAAGGTATCTCTCGCCGGTGTCATAAGCAAAAGTTAGAACGGTTGAGCCCTCTTTTATTTCGGGAAGTTTGGCCGCAATGGCCGCTAATGATGCCCCAGAAGAGATTCCGATAAAGAGCCCTTCTTTCTTCGCAGATTCCTGAGTGTAGCGGAACGCATCCGCTTTTTCCACCGTAAGCGCACCATCGATAAGTTTGGGATCAAAGACTCCTGGGATGAAACCTGCACCAATACCTTGGAGGGCGTGAGGACCTGGATTTCCGCCGCTAATGACGGGTGAGTCGGCGGGCTCAACGGCAAAGACTTGAAGATTCTTCATCTCTTTTTTGAGCTCACGAGCACAACCCGTGATATGGCCTCCTGTTCCTACTCCGGTAATCAGGTAATCCAGTCCTTGAGGGAAATCTTTGGCAATCTCTTGGGCCGTTGTTTTGGCGTGAATGAGAGGGTTACTCTCATTTTCAAATTGCATGGGCACCCAAGACAAAGGGGTTTTCTCTTGTAGTTCAGCTGCTTTTTCAATGGCCCCTTTCATCCCCTTTTCTTTAGGGGTGAGAACCAGCTCGGCCCCGTAGGCCGTCATAATTTTTCTTCTCTCTGTACTATTATTACTTTTGTTCTCTTCCTTGTTTTGTGATCTCTAACAACGACAAAATTCTATTTTTC
>JBFHGF010000326.1:0-3995 GCA_041583335.1 Bacteriovoracaceae bacterium | reverse complement strand
TTACTCCCTCTAAATCCCAGCGTCGTATTCTTAAAAAAAATAGTGAAACTCAAATGACCACTAAGAACCTCATTTTTCAAAAAGAAGTTTACGATCTCTATTGTCTTCACTCTGAGGCGAAATTTGACACGCAAAAACATCCTATTGCCTCAATAGAAGAATTCACCCGCTCTCACTTCACAAGAACTTCCCCCTCCTTGCTTACGGATTATAGAGTAGAAGATAAGCTTGTGGCCGCAGGCTTTCTCGATATTTCCCAGAAGGGATTAAGCTCAGTTTACTTCATCTATCACCCTGACTACGCAGACCTTGGACTCGGTACTTACGGTGCTCTCAAAGAAATAGAAATGGCAAAGGAGATGGGTAAAGATTATTATTATTTGGGATATTTTATTGAAGAGAATCGCTCAATGAAATATAAATCTAACTTTCGTCCCTATCAAACCCTCAAGGGAGATCATTGGACATAAAAAAAAGGACCTCTCTCAAAAAGAAAGATCCCTTTTTATAGGAAAGCCTATTAAGGCTTATACCAACAGAGAGGACGAACGCCTACTTCGTGCTCAGTGCTACGGTTACATGTTCCAACAGTTGCATCTTTCTTGTCGACATCGACATCTTTTGAAACTTCACAAAGAGTTCCTTGGAAGTAAGTATCTAGACGACATTGACCTGCAGGGTGAGCATTATTTGTTCTTCCCACTACACTTGTGTCAGGTGTTTTGAAGTTAACAGAACGAGAGTTCCCCGCAAGAAGAGTGGCCAGAGACTTTCCGGCCATTGAGGCACGGATACATAGGGCAACGTCTTCCTCGTTTGACCAGGCCGAACGACACTGAGTTTCAGCATAAGGATCAACATTCATATCCGCTACGACAGCAATATTATCTTCAGAACCAAAAACTTCTCTAAAACACTTTAGAGTTCCAAAGTAATCGCTTTGTCCCTCGTTAGAAGCCCAACGGCCGCTAATTTTAGGAGCCCCACCAATGTGGTGACCAATTTCGTGACAGATAACAAGAGCAAAAGCATCATCAGTAACGGCCTCATGACGAGCAAGACCACCAAACATGTGAACTGACCACCATTTGAGGAATTGCTTAGCATAAGCATTAACCGTACCATCTTTCCACTTTCTCTTAACCACAAGGATTCCACCTTTGGCCTTTACGATGGGCTTATAAACGCCTTCAACTTTATCGATGATTTCATTGAAACGCTCTTCCGTCATGGTGTTCGCACTCTTCGCTCCCACAGGAATATTCATATCATTCTCAGGCATAAACCCTGAGTTTCCATCTGGATCACATGAGAATGAATTGGGGATAATTAAGAGGCTTAAAAATAATATAAAATTCTTCATCGATTTCCCTCCTTGGAATCTATGCCTTTTGAATTTAAAAATAAGGTGTAAATTCCATTATCCTTAAAAACTCCGTTTTTTGGAATTTTAACTCTTACGACTTCTTACTTCACCAAAAGCCACGTTATTTCGATCATCTAGCACTTTACGCAAAGTATTAACATTGCCGAAAACCATTTTATTTTCTATGAATAGAAGCCTATGAACACACTCATCAAAATTTTTCTCTTATTTCTGGCCCTAACGATAGCTTCGGCCATTTTGATCCAAGACTTCGGCGTTGAATTTGGAAGGATTGATTATTGGCAAAATCATGGCCTCTTCTTCCTTATCTTTATAACGCTCTTTCCTCGCCTCACCCTCTTGCTCAGCTCTGTTGTATCAGGAGGAATCTTGTGGTGGCTCGCGTGGATTATTACTCCACGTTTTCTCGTGGCCTACTTGGCGACAGTGGCCTACTGGCAGACCAACCCCATTTTGGTGGCCATCGCTTGGCTTGTCGCCCTAGGTGGAGAATCTTCAGAGAAAACAGTTGTGATCAACCGTGGAGCCCCCTTTCGTTTTAAGAAAACCGTCATTATCGATAGCGGCCAAACATCAAATCAAAGCTTTGATAGTCAGGCGATTGATGCTGAATTTGAAGTAAGAAAAGAATCAGATATTCCCCCTCGCTAAGGGGATCGTGACTAATTTATTGACCACCGGCCTTAACTGCATTGATGCGTTTGATTGCATTTTGAATGCGAATGGCCGGAAGTACCTTTTTCAATTTGTCGATATTGATAACGGACGTTAGTTGATTGCCACTACCTACCAAAATATCTTCGGCCAATCCAGCCAGCACAGCATCTTTGAAATCCGCATCGGTAATATGTACATCTCTTGATTTAAAGTCTTCAAGAATCGCTGAAATATTGGCCATGGCCTGGGGCTTATCGGCCGTTTTAAGCTGATCAATGACACGAGTTAGGAAGAGTTCACACTTTGGAGAAATCTTAAGCTTCTTCTCATCTTCTAAGAGCTTCTGAGTATTGAAGAAAACAGTAATCAGCCTCAAATCATCCGGACGGCTAAAGTAGAGAACCTTTGGAAGTCCATCCTCATCTTTACGTACTTCCACATAGCTTTCGTTCTTCATCATATTCAAAAATTCTTCAAATTTAATTTCTGGAACATTGAAAATATCGAAGATATAGAACTTCAACTTATTCATGTGGATCTGCAATCCACCTTCGGCGACATCTTCCCCATGGGTTTTAAGCACAAGATATAGTGTCGATAAAATTCTCATGACATCTGTCGTGTGAAAGAAAACATAATCGGCAACTTTACCACCGGCCCCAAAACCTACAGAATTACTCTCGAGCTCTTTGACACGCTCATTAGTTTTTCTCAAGCGATTGGCCAAAGTATTAATGATTGTCTTAAACCACGGGTTTAGTCCTTCCATGGTTTTTGCAAAAGCAACAAAACTAATCTCAATAACTTCAGTAGTTACAATGGCCGATGCCGAACAAGACCTTCTTCTACTTTTTTCATCGAAGTAGGCCATCTCACCAATCACCTCTCCTGAGCGCAGAATAGCGAGATCGACAAATCCCCGGCCCTTAGGACGAAAGAGTCTGATTTGTCCTTTTTGAATAATATAAAGGGAAGTTGCTGGATCATTCTCATTAAAGAGAACTTCTCCAGGCTTAAATGATCTAATTCCTGACTTCTTCTGCTGTTGTGCGGACATCCTTATCCTTCCCAATATTCAGTTAAACATAGATTATTATACCGGTAATAGGAGGGAACTCAAGCAGCACAAGAATGCTTGCACTGCTTGGGATCTAATTAAGTCAGGTATTTTTTATGAAATTAAAATGAACTTAGAGTCTTTCAATAAGAAGGGCGAGGGCCTCTCCCCCACCAATACAGATGGAGGCCATTCCGTAACGCCCCTTTGTATTTTCTAAGGCAGTCATTAGTGTCACAACAATACGAGTTCCTGAACAACCAATAGGGTGACCAAGACTTACTCCACCACCATAGATATTAACTTTATCACTAGGAAGTTCCAGTTCTTTCATGGCGGCCATCGTAACAACAGCAAAGGCTTCGTTAATTTCAAAGAGGTCGATATCCTGAATATTAATTCCGGCCTTATCAACACATTTCTTCATCGCTTCAACAGGTGCAGTTGTAAACCACGTAGGATTTTGTGCATGCATAGCATGAGCAACGATCTTGAATTTTGCCTGATCTTTATAAGCGTCTCCAGCAAGAACAACGGCAGCGGCACCATCATTAATAGTTGAAGCATTGGCAGCCGTGATCGTTCCATCTTTAATGAAAGCAGGTCTTAGTTGTGGGATCTTTTCAAAGTTGGCCTTAAAAGGACCTTCATCTTCTTCAACCGTTACATCACCTTTTCTGCCTTTAACGACAACAGGAGTGATTTCTGTTTTAAAGATTCCTTCACTCGCTGCTTTTTGAGCTCTTTTAAATGAGTTGATTGAGAATTCATCTTGCTCTTCACGAGTGAAGTTATATTTCTTAGCACATTCCTCAGCACAGTTCCCCATTGGAGTTCCGGCATAGGCATCTGTTAAACCATCGTGTTGCATAGAATCTTTAAGGGCCGCTTCAC
>JBFHGF010000325.1:0-3998 GCA_041583335.1 Bacteriovoracaceae bacterium | reverse complement strand
CGCGTACCTAAAAAGAACATTTGTTCTCCTATACGAAACTTAGAATTCAGGGGTTAGCTGCTTAATTTTGTGAATAATCGCTTCTTTTAGTCATGAAATCATCACCAGATAAGGTAGAATAGAGGCATTGGAATGATTCTATCTGGAGGTAAGTATGAGTATAGCAAGTAAGATCACTTGGACATTAGGCTTGATGTGCGTCTTTCTGCTTATTCTGCTCACTGGGCGTACCAATATCAAAAATTTTGAAACCGTTCAAACTTCGATTGAAGAAATCTATAAAGACCGGCTTGTGGTGAAGGGGATCATTTTTGATCTATCCTCTCTTCTTCATCGTAAAGAAGTTGCGACCATTAAGGGAGATAAATCTTTTTTCACCGGTACGAACGACTCTATCAATAAAGAAATTGCCGAAAAAATTCAGCTCTTTCGGGCAACACGATTAACTGATGATGAAGCCTTTACCTTAGGTCACTTTGAAAAGGGAATTAGTGATCTGCAAAAGGCTGAGAAAAAGACAGGGATTGCTCAGGGCGGTAGCTTAAGTGATACGCAAAGCAAGTGGTTGGCCGAATTGACCCTCGTTCTTAAAAATGATTTAAAAACTTTGTCAGGTATTCAACTCTCTGAAGGTAAGCGCAAGCTGAGTCAGAGTGATCGTGCCGTGGCTTCGATGAATACTTTTGCTGAAGCAGAGAAGTATATTTTGATTGTTTTTGCAGCATTGATGTTGGCCCTCATCTTCTTAGTTCCAGGACCTCGTCAGAAAGACAATATCGAAGCTCAGTGAAAGTTAAGATATCTTGACCAAGAAAAAAGGCAAGAAAATGACTGAAAAATCAGAGAAGCCGCTACAATAGAGTGATCGTATTTACATAATCACAAGGTTCAAAATAATGCGGATCATTTTTGTTATTATCTTCTCTGCTCAGTTATTTCTTTTTCCATCTTCGGCCTACGCTACTCAAGAAATTTATGCTCCTTTTATAAAAGGAAAGCCTCAGCTATTAAGGGGCAAAGAGATTTCTATCATCACTAAAAATACTCGTTTTCAGCATAACGATATCATTAAGACGCGCAAGAATGAGCTTCTCATTATGAAGTCTCAAGCATCGACTTATAAAATTACTCCCCATAGTTTTGTGAAGCTCGACTTATCTGTTTCGGAGATCATTCAATCAGAAGTGGCCTGGGGAAGTGTTGTGGTTCACTTTGCCAAAGACCTCTTATCTGAGTCCAACAATGAGTCGTCTAAAAAGGAGATTGTGGAGCTAAAAATTAAAACAAAGAGTGCTTCTTTAGGGGTCCGAGGAACAACCCTCTTTACCTACGTGGAAAAAAGTGGGGAGACAACTACAAGTGTAGAGCATGGGCATGTGAATTTGGCACAGAAAGAACAGAGTATAGATATTAGAGATGGTCAAAGTTTGATGGTCTCTGGTGTAGTGAAAAATAAAAAGGCCGAAAGCTTAGGCTTTG
The DNA here is from genome assembly GCA_041583335.1 of Bacteriovoracaceae bacterium. Taxonomy (GTDB): domain Bacteria; phylum Bdellovibrionota; class Bacteriovoracia; order Bacteriovoracales; family Bacteriovoracaceae. The sequence goes on along the minus strand of JBFHGF010000325.1, from coordinate 2,519 downwards.
AAAAGCATATCAACTGGAGTTTGGATGAGAAGGGTGGCAAGCTTGATCACCCAGCCCAGCTCTTTGAAAGCATTCAAAAGAAGTGGGATGACTATAAGCAGGAAAATCAAAAGACTTGGGAGAGTTACAAAGATGGGATGAATAAGAAGTGGAGAAATTAAAAATCTTAAATAAATTTTCTTTTCGATAGGTCACTTTTCAATGTAAATTATTTAAAAAAAAGACTGACAAGGAGTAGGTATGAAGAGCTTTTTATGGCCACTTTTATTAATTCTCAGTGCATGTGCTTCTCATTATGAGCATGAAGACGATCATCGTCATAAAGCTCATTTCTCTAAGTTGGGTGAGGGAAAACGAGTTCCCTTTTCTCCCGGACATGAAATGATTGTGCAGGTTGGACATACTGATTCAGTATCTCAGGTCTCTTTAGTTGAAGTAATTTTGGCGCCAAAAAGTCTTGGAGCTCCCCCACATATTCATAAGCATGAGGATGAAATTTTCATTGTTCTTGAGGGAACAGTTCACTTTCTTAATGGTGATCAAGAAGTCGTTGCAAAACAAGGAACGGTGGCCTCTCTTCCTCGCGATAACTTTCATGGCTTTTGGAATCCCACTAAGAAGCCTGCTAAAATGGCCCTTTTTATCGCTCCTGGGCATTTTGAGAAGTTCTTCTATGCAGTTGAGCAGACCATTAAAGAAAAGAGGCCAAAGAGTCCACAAGAGTTTGGAAAGATTATTGGAGAGCTAGCGGCCCAAAGAGGTGTGACAATCGATATGTCCAAACTTCCCAAATCGGGACTTAGCCTACTTCCTCCTCCAGTAAAGTAAGTTTTAAATGGCCAATTGATCCGATATAATACGCTTTTGGAGATAATGATGAATTCTATTTTACGTGAAGCATTTGATTTCGAAATGGATCGGGCCCTCTCTCTAATGGCCGAGAAAGAATTTAGTGAATCTTTTTCTTGCTTAGAGCGCGCTCATATATTGGGGCAAAACTTTGTTTGGCCCCATACCTTATCTCATCTATATATGTTGAAAGTTGGAATACTTAAACGTGACTGGAAAGAAGTGATTGGACAACTCTTTAGATTACCTTTGGGGTTACTGGGATCTTTTGTTGGGATTGTTCCTACGGGCAATACAGGGGGCAGTAATGTCTCGGCCTTCATTAAAATGGATATACCGGAAGACCTAAGAGAGATCATGAAACAATGAGCTGCTGTAGTCATAGAAATAATAATGAAAAGGCCCAGGTTATCGCCGGTAAACTGTGCTACTGCTTTCACTACTTTGAAGACGATTTTAAAAAGGCGATCGCCGAGGATTGTGAAGATGAGATCGTTAACGCTATTAAATTAAAAATGAAAGACCCTGGATGCTTCTGTTCTACGGCCAATCCTTCAGGGAAGTGTTGCCTAAGTTCGATTATGGCCTTTATAGAATCTCACTCTTCGTGATTCGGATTGATCTCAAAATTCCAATACTCCTCTTCGGGAGGCAGGTTACTCAAAGGTTCATGAATATAGCGATAGCGCTCAAAGGAGCGAATGAAGCCTTTACGTCTTAGAAAGAGGGTCACCCCTGTTGTTATTCCTACGAGAAAGCCAATAAAGTGAGCAAGGTAACTCACATGGGCTTCAAAAGATTGTGGAATAAGAAGTAAAAGGCTTATGGCAAAGATTTTCATCATTTTACGATTGGCAGAGGTAAAGCGATCGATCAGGAAGTAGAGTCCAAACCAGAACCCCCAGAAGGCATAGAGCATTCCTGAGGCTCCCACAAGAGTCACCTTTTCCCTCATAAAGTAGAGCGTAATTAAATGGGTCGTAACTCCCATAAGAAGTCCAAGCCCAAAGAGTACTCTGGGGCCAAAGCTGCGCACGATAAAGAAGCTGAGCACACTGAGGAAGAGGGAGTTAGACAGAAAGTGGTTAAAGTCACTGTGGATGAGAACCCCAAGGGGGAGGCGCCACCACTGATGATGAGAAATAATCAAGTCATGATTAACTTGAAAGTATTCAGGATAGATATTCCAAAAGTACCAGCTGACGAGATAGCAAAGCAGTGGCCAGATCAGCGCCGTTTTCAACCCATACCGATAGTGGACGTGATTGAGGTAATTGGAATGAGGTTCTTTTCGAATTTCCATAGTCTGACCAATATGGGAGTGCTTTTATTAAAGTCAAGCTCTACACTTGTCCTTAGTCCTAACTTAGCGTTATGATTGAAGGCGATGCAAATTAAGCGTGATTATTTCTACTTTCTTCTGTTTATCGTTCTGCTTTTGCCAGCACTCATTAATGGCTTCCCTTTATACTACTACAATGATTCTTGGGAGTATTTGGCCAACGCTAATGGAAACTTATACAGCAGCCGCTCTGTCTACTATGGATTGCTTCTTTCTCCTTTTTTTCAGCTGCTCAAGCTTATTGGTTTTCAGGCGTGGGCCGCACCTCTAATCAATTCATTCTTTTTTTCACTCACTATCTATATTTCTTTTACTAGTGAACTTAGGG
>JBFHGF010000324.1:0-4023 GCA_041583335.1 Bacteriovoracaceae bacterium | reverse complement strand
AGTTATCTATCTGTATTTATTGCACATTTTTTGAATAACCCCAAGGAAAATATCGGAATTTTACGGAAACTATATTTAGATTTTGACCTTTCTTTAAAGAAAATTAGTGAATTTACAGATGGAAGTTGGTCTAAAACCTCCATTATTGAAGCATTACAATCTGGGGGAATCAAGAAGTCTGATGGACAGATTCTTTCAAAGCCTAGATATGGATACAAGATTGTAAATGGAGAACTTCAGCCCATTGCAAAAGAACAAAATATTATAAAGCTAATTCTTGAACTCTACGAGCAAGAAAACTCACTAAGGCAAATTGCTCGAATCTTAAATAACAAAAATATAAAGAGTAAAACTGGTGGCCTTTGGGACAAGTCTGTTGTTGGGGCCATTATTAAACGAGAACTGTAAAAAGGAAGGTGTGGTATGCGTGCAATAATTGAAATATTTCTTGCAATAATTTTTACCTTGTCGGCAGGAGCAATTTCTAAAGAAGTTTATACTAATTTTAAAAAGGAGACGATTATCAAAGTTCATGCAGGGCTTTCTCCCCTTGAGAAATTTACTGCAAAACTAACAGAGAAAAAATAATTTTTGGACGGCTCAAAGGAAGGTTTTTAACTTTATCCCTTAATTTTGGAGCCAATTTATGAATCAAAACAAAAAACAAGAAAATAAAAAAGTAACGGCCCTCTACGCCAGAACTTCAACGTCAATGCAAGCTTCCGGCCTAGATGCGCAAGTAAGAGCACTTAGAAGATACTGTGCTCAAAAAGAAATTACTGATTATATCATCTATGAAGACGATGGGATTTCAGGAGCAAAAGCCTCTCGGCCAGCACTTGATAGAATGATGAAAGACGTTGAAGATGGAAAAATTGAAAGAGTCATTGTATACTCGTTTTCAAGATATGCTAGAAGCACGAGCCACTTACTAAAAGCACTGGAAACTTTTAAATCCCTCAATGTTGCCTTCGTCAGTACCACTGAAAACTTAGATACAAATACTCCGCTTGGTGTGGCGATCTTCTCAATCATTTCAAGTATTTCACAGCTCGAACGTGACCTTATCAGGGAGAGAGTCGTTAATGGCCTCAGAGCAGCTAAAGAACGTGGTGTAAAAATTGGAAGAAAGAAAACTCGTCCATCCGCACTCATCAGACGACTACGTTCTAAAGGCTTAACTTTCAGAGAAATTGCAAGGCTGGCCAATTGTAGCCAAGGCAGTGTTGCCCTAGAGATAAGGCAATGGGAAGAAGAGAAGGCTAAAGGAATTGAAAGAAATCTTGATGATGAAATTCAAACTGAGTTGATCGAACCTGTAGAGCAAGAATCAAATGAAATAGATGAGGAAAATGATATTCCTCCACTTCCTGTTCAAGTTGTGAGGTTCTAAAAAAAAATTTAATCTGTATGCTCGATAAGAAATGAGTTATAAGTCAGACACAAAAAAGCAAGGGCCAATATTTTGGCCCTTAGCTTTTATATAAAAATTCAGTGTTTTTTCATTCTTGGGTAGGTCAAAAACCTAGTATTAAAGATTTTTACAATTTGGATCGTTAACAACCTCAGCGATGTTAGCATCGAAATATTCAATCCCATCTAGCGCAATCGACGTGAGAGTGTTCGCTATTTCAACTCTTTCGTTAGTAATTTCTGATATTCGCAACTTTTCCTCTAGAGTTAACTCTCTATTCTTTCGAAAAGCAGTCCAAATAATATCACTTCTTTCTATAGCAAGTTCTTGGTCTTTTTTGAAGCATGACTCTTTTTCGGAGGAGAAAGCAGCGCAACTCATTTCAGAGGGAGTCTCACAAGCGAAAACACTTGATACAGACAGTAAAATACATCCAATTAACATTTTTTTCATTTTTTTATCCTTTTTTAAAGTAATGGTTTTCTAATAACCGTTGTTCATAAATTCATTGTTTAAATGGTTCAGAAGTACAATATCAAAAACAAGGGCGCGCTACATCAAAAACGAGCCGGACATGAAAATTTTATATGTAGAATTTTTAGACAGTTGAGATAAGGGCCAGACCTATTCGAGTCGAATAACTAACTTCTTCCCCAAGGCCTTTGCTATTTTTTGAAGTGTATTAAATCTAAACTCAGTTCGCTCTCCGCTTAAAAGTCGGCTCAAAGTGCTTTTAGGTATATCGGCCTCATTTAAGCAAAAATCATCATAAGATTTATAGTTTTCCCGAATAAGCTCATCCACTTGTTTTCTTAATTCTTTTAAAGGGTCATTGTTTTTCGTTGCCATAATGGCAATTTATCAGTAACGTGCGCTCATGGCGTTGCCGTAAAGGCAACAAATGGTTTTTTATATCATTTTAGGCGGTAATTTTATGAAACTTAATAAGGAAATACGGGTCTTCTCGGTAGACAGTGGAATGCACATAATCAAGACATAAACGCTCAACAAAAGCACAGGTTCAAATCTTTGATAAAATTAATCTGCGACAACCATTCTAACAAGGAGAATCCCCTGTGCTTGAGTCTCAGATTAACAAGTTTTTATCCCTTCCTGAAGTCAAAATCACACGCAAAAGAAACAAAGATCACCACATCATACATTTTGAAGCACACAAAACTTCTTCCTTCGAAGTCTGCCCCAAATGCGCAACCAAGTCTGATAAAGTTTATGATCATGTCTATGTCACGATCAAAGATACTCCTATTCGTGACAAGGCCGTATTTTTAAAAATCAAGAAGAGAAGGTTTAAGTGTGGTCATTGTAAATCTGTTTTCAGAGAACCTGTTCAAGGCATCAAAAAAGGCTTTAAAACAACGACCCGATTTCGTTCTCATATTCGTTGGTGTGCGACTAACTTTACTGACCTTAAACGTGTTAAAGACAAATGTCGATGCTCTTCTTGGTTAGTTTATAAAGCTTATTATGAGCAGCTTGAGCTAGAGACTCGAAAGCTCAATTATCCATGGCCAAAAACGATAGGAATTGATGAGCACTCTTTTATCAGAAATACTAAAACCCACTTTAAAGAGTTTGCAACTATTGTAGTTGATTACAATAATAATCGAGTACGCGAAGCTGTTCTAGGACGATCTTTTGACGATTTAACAAACTCTCGCCTTATGGATATTAAAGGAAGAGAGAATGTCAAAAATGTAGTTATGGATATGTCTTCTCCATTTAAAAAATTTGCCAAAGAGCACTTTCCCAATGCCACAATCACAGTTGATAAGTTCCACGTCATTAAGCTTTTTAATCACACCTTAAATCTTATTCGAATTGAGACGATGAAACATCCGATCTTCAGAAAGTCTCGCAATAGTCCTATGAGAAGACTCTATCTAACGAATGCTTCACGATTAAGCTTCGATCAAAAATCAGTCGTGAGACAAATCAACTCAATCTTCTCAGAACTTGAAGAGATATATCGTTTTAAGGAGGCCATGATTGCTCTCTACAACACTAAAGGTTACAAACGAGTATCAAAGGCCTTCACAAAACTTACTGATGCCATGGCATTATCAGGAAGAAAACAAGTGCAATCCCTTCGTCGAACTTTGATGAAATGGCGAAAAGAAATATTAAATTACTTTCGAACAGGTATCACCAATGGAAAGACCGAAGGGTATAACCGTAAGGCCAAGTTGATTCAAAGGAAGGCCTATGGTTATCGAAACTTTGAGAATTATCGACTAAAACTTATCTACGATTGTCGCTAGAGATCAACATAGTCTTTATCTCAAAAATTGCATCACCTACTGGTGAAAAGGAATTACTGTATTTAAATATTAAAAATTAGGATAAAAAAACCGATAGTTACGTTTATAAGCAGAGATTTTCAGAATTTGATTAAGGCCAAAAGCAACAATTGATCATTCTCTTGATTATTTATCCACTGCCTACCGAGTACTTCCGGTAGGAAGTATTTTATAAACATCTTTAATGAGTGTCTGATCAGTCGAATTCCAACCGTTAGATAGGAATGCTTTCACTGCACTAAAGTTGACTTCTCTTTCTATCGGAAGGTATTCAAGAATCTCTTTAAAAGT